>JAFLEG010000772.1 GCA_017302195.1 Verrucomicrobiota bacterium | reverse complement strand
TACCGCATCGCGGAATGGCTCGCCATCGGCAGCCGTGTAGATGTCCTCGGCGGGGTCCGTCATGAAGGCGAAGGCTTCGCTGGATGTCGCCGCTCGCAGCCAGGCCTCCTCAGAATCAGCGTCCGATGCGGCAGGGAGCACCGTTACCATGAGAGGGGCGTTGACGGGCAGGTCATGCGGCTCGTCGAGGACGACCTGCCGACCATCGTAGTGCGCTTGAAGTGTTATGGTAGGCATGAAGGAACGATACCGGGTGCCGACATTCGGGGGCAAGATCCCAAACGGAGAGCGCCAATTGGGATAGGACATCTATCCGGAATCGGAGGAATGGCATCCCGCAGTCCCTGTTGCGCCTTGCCGGCAGACTGAGCCGTTCATCGCCGCCGCTCCACCCTGGAAATCCGGAACCCTCCGCTCGCCCGGCGTCGCCCCAGCCACTGACACCCGTCGCCCGACCTATCCCGGCTGCCGGGTCGGCGACGTTGGCGGCAGCATGTGGTCAGTGAAAAAGCACTCGCTGGCATGTCGCAGCGCGTGTCAGCAGGCCAAGGGCCACCAAAACGAGTCCCAGTGCCCCGCTCGCAATACCGAATAAATCCCATGACCCACCGCCGTCTGAAAATGAGTAGGCACTGAAAGCGAGAGAGAATCCGGAAACGCAAAAGACGCATCGGCAGACGACGGTCACCCATGTGCCTCTCCACGAGCGTTTGCCTGTCAGGGGTGGCCATTCGGGCTTCATGTCATGTGTCGGGCCTATGGGGTGGAGGACCACCGGGCGTCAATTCAGGGGGCGAACCACTCGGTGAATTCGGCGCCGTTCAGGACGCGGACGGAGGTCTCGCCCGGCAGCAGGTGGGGGCGCGCCGTGCGGCAGGCGATCCAGTGTTCCGGGGCCGCCTTCCTGGCCAGTTGGTCGCGCACCTTGAGCAGGGGCAGGACCTCCCGTCCGCCGGCAACATGGGCGGACCACTTGGCCTCGATCAGTCGCAGGCGGCCCTCGTGCTCGACCACGAAATCCACCTCAACGCCGTGGGCGTCGCGCCAGAAGAAGATGCGGGCGGCCGTGCCCGTCGCCTGCCTCGCCCGCAGCATCTGGCCGAGGATGAAGGTCTCCCACACCGCGCCGATGAATGGCGACCGCTCCAGCGCCGCCGATGAATCCAGTCCCAGAAGGAAGCACATCAGCCCCGTATCGCGAAGGTACAGCTTGGGGGTCTTGATCATCCGCTTGCCGGCATTGTTGAACCAGGGCTCCAGCAGGACCACCTGACCCGAGGCCTCGAGCACCGACAGCCAGTCGCGCGCGGTCGTGCCGGCGATGCCCACGTCGCGCGCCAGTTCCGCGAGATTCAGCAACTGTCCACCCCGCAGGGCACAGGCGCGTACAAATCTCTCAAAGTCCCGCAGGCTGGCGATGTGCAGCGCCTGCCGCACGTCCCGCTCCAGATACGTCGCGACGTAGCCGGTGAAAAAGTCACGCGGGTCCAGATCGGGCGCGCGGTGCAGCTCCGGATAGCCGCCACGCCAGAGAAACTCGGCAGGCTCTGGCGTCTTCTTTCCCCGGCCGGCCCGGACTTCCGAGAGAGACAGGGTGTCCAGTTCGAGGAGGGCGCAGCGCCCGGCAAGGCTCTCGCTCGCGGACTGCATGAGCTGGAATTTCTGTGAACCGGTCATCAGGAAGCGCCCCATCCGGTGCCGGTCGGCATCAATGACCCGCTTGAGGTGCCGGAACAGCCCCGGCGCGTACTGGATTTCATCCACGATCAGGGGCTCGGGTTGAGCCTGCAGGAATTCGTCGCCCGCCGTGTCCGCCTGGTGCGCCGCGGAGGGTAGGTCGAGCGAGACAAAGGAAGCTTCCGGAAACAGGTGCCTCAGCAGGGCGGTCTTTCCGGTCTGCCGCGCGCCGGTGAGCACCAGCGCGGGAAACTGCCCGGCCAGCCGCCGGATGCGTGCGCTGACGTCACGTTCAAACCACATGCTTCGGGAGTATCAGTCCATCACGCTGGATTGTCCATCCTGCTGACTTGGATTATCTGGCTCGCCATGCTGCATTGTCCGGATCTGGGCGTTGTCGTTCGGCGAGACTCCGTTGGAGAGAGGGTCTGCGCATGTGGGCTGTTGATGGCGGTCTGCGGTTGAACGCGAGGCTCGGATTGCCCGCCCGCCCATCGCTCCAGGGACTGCCTCCTGGCGACTTGGGAATCCCGGGTAACCTTTGGGCGCCGGGATCGGTCTGTTCCCGGGAACTGGTCACCTGCATGAACTCCTTCCCGATCCTCGCGGCGTCCGTGCTGGGCGCCTTCTCGGCCGCCGCAGCCGATGCCGCCCTCTCCAACTGGCCCGCGTGGCGGGGTCCGCTCGGCACCGGCGTCTCGCCTACGGCCAATCCCCCGGTGACCTGGGGCGAGGACAAGAATGTGCGATGGAAGGTGGCCGTGCCCGGACGGGGCACCTCCACGCCGGTGATCTGGAATGACCTGGTATTCGTGCTCACCGCCATTCCGGCCGGGTCCCCCGCGGCCCCCAAAGCCGACTCCGCTCCCGCCCCCGC
>JAFLEG010000771.1 GCA_017302195.1 Verrucomicrobiota bacterium | reverse complement strand
GTTTGACGTCGCCAACCCCGCCGAACTGGGATCGGCAACCCTGAAGGTGCAGTCTGACGACGGGTTCATCGCCTGGATCAACGGGGTGGAAGTGGCCCGGTTCAACGTGCCGGATGGGGATCTGGGGCCGGAGTCCACGGCCAGCGGGACCTTCTCCGAACCATTGCCGGTGGAGGAATACCCCGTATCCACGCCTTCCACTACGTTCCGGGCCGGGGAGAACGTACTGGCGATCCACGCCTTCAATGTCTCGTTGAGCAGCAGCAGCGACTTCGTGATCAGCGCGGGACTGGAGGTCGCCGTGGACAATTCCATTCCGGTCGTTGAGCGGGTGCTTCCAGCGCCGGGAGCACTGGTGCGGGAGATGAGTTCCGTGGAGATCCAGTTCAGCCGTCCGGTCGCCGGGGTGGACGCCTCCGACCTGTTGATCAACGGCACGCCAGCCTCTAGCCGGGTGGAATTCAGCCCGGGACAGTTCCTGTTCAGCTTCGACGCCGTCGCGCCGGGCCCGGTGACCGTCGCCTTTCGGGACGACCATGGAATCCGCGACCTGGCCACCATTCCACACCCCTTTGAGGGAGGGTCCTGGAGCTTTACCGTGGATCGCAATGCGCCGGGCCCCGGGGTCTATCTGAACGAGTTCATGGCGGACAACGACCGGACGCTGAGGGATGAGGACGGCGACAAGTCCGACTGGATCGAGCTGCTCAACACCGACGAGCGGAGTGTCAGCCTGACCGGATGGTGGCTCAGCGACGATCCGGCGCGTCCGCGCAAATGGCGGTTCCCGGCACTCAGCCTGGGCGCCAACGATTTCCTGGTGGTCTTTGCCTCCGGGAAGGACCGGACCAATTCGGCCTCCCGGCTGCACACAAGCTTCCGCCTGGGACGTGATGCCGGCGGTTCGGTACTGCTCTCAAATCCGGCGGGCGAGGTGGTATCCGCCATCACCAACCACCCCGCTCAACTGGAAGACGTGTCCTATGGCCGGGCGCCGGGCGCCCTCAACCTGGTCGGATTCTTCCCGGCCCCCACGCCCGGCAAACCGAATCTGGAGCAGGGTCCGGGATTCTCGCCTCCGGTGGAGTTCAGTGTCTCTGGCCAGACCTATCAGGGGGAGCTGCGCCTGGAACTCGCCACCACCAACCCCGCGGCGGTGGTCCGCTACACCACCAATGGTGCCCTCCCCACCGTGACTTCCAGCGCCTATGCGGCTCCGCTCGCATTCACCAATGCCGTTCAGGTGCGAGCCCGGGCCTTCGAGCCGGGGCTGCTGCCGGGACCCGTGCGCAGTGAGACCTACATCCCCCTGGCCACGCCGGTGGCAGCCTTCACCTCCGATCTGCCGGTGATGATCATCCATCACTTCGACCGGGGCCGTCCCTCGGCCAATACCGAGACCTACGCCAGCGTGCAGTTGTTCGAGCCGGGCACGAACGGGATCACCTCGCTTACCAACGCGCCCACCCTCGTCTCGCGGGCCGGCATCGCCTCCCGGGGATCCAGCACGGAGGGGCTGTCCAAGGTGAGCCTGAAGCTCGAGTTCCAGGATGAACTCGGATTCGGACGCGATCTGGCGCCGCTGGGCATGCCCGAGGATCCCGATTGGGTGTTGTACGCGCCCAACAACTTCGAGCCGATCCTCGTCCACAACCCCTTCGCCCACCAGTTGAGCCGCGACATCGGACGCTACTCGCCACGCACCCGGTTCATCGAGCTGTACCTGGTGCAGCGCGGCCTGGGTCCCGTCAGCCAGGTCAGCTATGCGGGCATCTACGTGCTGATGGAGAAGATCAAGCTGGGCAACGATCGCGTGGACGCCCCCAAGCTGTTCCCGGGGCAGAATGCCCAGCCCGAGGTCAGCGGCGGTTACCTGATGAAAATCGACCGTGCGGATCCGGGAGACAACGGGTTCTTTGCGGCCAACCAGGGCATCCAGTATGTGACACCCAAGGAGGAGGAGATCATCCAGGACGATCGCGCGGGCCAGCGGCAGTACCTCCAGGGCGCCATGGATGCCTTCGGATCCGCGCTGTATGGCGGCAACTACCGTCATCCCACACTCGGCTACCGCGCCCACATGGACGTGGGTTCCTGGGTGGATCACCACCTGATGAATGTCCTGACCTTCAACGTGGATGCCCTCCGCCTCAGCGCCTACTTCTACAAGCAGCGGGAGGGCAAGCTGCACTTCGGTCCGCTCTGGGACTTTGATCGTGCGCTGTATTCCACCGATGGACGCGATGCCCAGGCCAATACCTGGCGGTCCAACGTGGGCGACCGGGGCACCGACTTCTTCAACTATCCCTGGTGGGATCAGTTGTTCACCGATCCGGATTTCTTTCAAACCTACATTGACCGCTACCAGGACCTGCGCCGGTCCCATTTCAGCACCACCAATCTCCACCGGTTGCTGGACGACCTGACCGGACAGGTGCGGCGGGCGCAGCCGCGGGAGCAGGCCAAGTGGAATTTCGTGCGGGGTGCCGGGGGCACTTTCGACAACGAAATCCGGCTGCTCAAGACCTGGCTGCAGCTCCGGACGACCTTCATGG
>JAFLEG010000770.1 GCA_017302195.1 Verrucomicrobiota bacterium | reverse complement strand
TGATACCAGAACACGTTGCCCGGATGATCGGCGGGTTCGCGGTCCCGCTCGCCGGCCTGATGGCCATAGAAGATGGGGCCGCCGAAGGCCGCGCCGGCCACGGAATCCCCGTCGCAGCGGCGCGTGCAGTGGCGTCCGGTGAGCACGAACTCAAATTGTCCGCTGCCCGGCTGTCCAAAAAGCGCCACCGAGGTGCCCCCGTTGAACCCCTTGCCCTCGCTGTCATGCACCATCTGGGCCATGGCCCGGTCGGCGAATTCGGGGGCGTGCAGGTGCCGGAAGATCTGCTGTACCAGGTCCTGCTGGTCGGCGGACAGCACCGCACTGATGGATTTGCCGGTGATCAGCCAGTTGTTGTCCACCTGGCTCCTCAGGGGATCGTCAAAGGCGAAACATACGGCGCGCCGCTGCTCCTCCGACAGCGACTTGTAAAGCTGTGCAGCAAGGGTCTCGGAGGTGTCGGAGGGCTTCGGGGACGCCTGCAGCGTCGAGGGCATCCAGAGCGGCGACGTCGCGCCTGCCGTGACCGCGGCGGCAGCCGTGCGGAGAAACTGCCGCCGGGGAAGGAGAGGGGTGGCGGGCATGGAGCCTCCGCAGCAGTCATGGACCTCGGGCATGCGGGGAAGCTACGGAGTGGCGCGGGGCATGGGAAGCCTGGAACCACCGGCGTTGAGATCAGGCTCCGGCCCGGATCAGCAACCGGTCGTAGTGTGAGCCGTCGTCGCCCAGGGAAAGCAGCCGTTCCGCGAGTTCGTTCAGCGCCATGCGGGTCCGGTGAAACGCGGCGGCGAGGAGTGCCAGAAGTTCGGAGAGTCCGAGCCGAGCCGCCCAGCGGTCATGGCTGGCGGCGGCAAAATTGGCCTCGCCGATGCCCTCGTAGTAGCCGACATCCGGGAACCCCTTCCGCCGCGCCCGCTGGGCGATGCGCTCATTGAACAGTCCCGAGTAGTAAAGGGCCTGGTTGCCGATATGCGTCCGGAGCGCGAAGGCCTGACGTTCCTCCACCCGGGGCAGGGCGGCCAGCATCTCGTAGAAATACTCCAGGGGCTGCGGCTCTCCGGGGAGACGCGCCCCGGTCCGCTCGGTGCGGGTGAATTCCGCCAGCAGTTCCGCCACATAATCGGCAACCTCGCGGCTTTCCACCCCGGCGGCGCGCAGGACGTGCCGGACCAGGACGTAGAAGTACAGGTACGGGGAGATGTTGAGGCAGCCCGTGCCCTCCAGAACTGCCTGGTACAGGGCCGGACTGTCGAGCAACTGGTCGCGGGAGGCGTCGTCCGTGAGCAACTGGCGAAGCGCGTCCAGATCTGACGGGCGGCGTCCGAGGGCGGCGAGGACAAAGGCCACGTCCGCGGCCGTGAAGTGGAGACGACAGAGGGGACGGATGACTGTCATGGCATTCCGGGGAGCAGGGTTTGCGCCAGCCGCCAGGCCTCCGACTGCGCACCGCGGACTTCCGGCGTTGTCCTCACGACCGGAATGGACTCTCCGCGCGGACGGCGGTCAACGACGCACCCCCAGCCGTCGCTACACCGCCTGGTCTCCGCGTTCGTCGGTGCGGATGCGGATGGCTTCCTCCACGCTGGAGATGAAGATCTTTCCGTCCCCGATCTTTCCCGATTTGGCCGCCTGGATGATGGTGCTCACGGCCCGGGAGAGATCGCCGTCGGGCACCACGATCTCGACCTTGATCTTGGGGAGAAAATCCACCGTGTACTCCGCCCCGCGGTACACCTCGGTGTGCCCTTTTTGGCGTCCGAAGCCCTTCACCTCGGTGACGGTCATTCCGATGAGGCCGGCCTCCTGCAGGGCGGCCTTCACGGGGTCGAGCCGGAACGGCTTGATGATGGCTTCAATGCGTTTCATGGGATCGGTGGGAGACGCCTTGGGAACCTGCCATCCCGCGGGACAACCACGCAACTGATTCCATGAATGCCCGTTGTGTTTCCACCACGGATCATGAGCCGGAATCCCCGGCGGCAACGGTTCCCTTGACGCCCCGCCCCCCGTTCCGTTCCATGCGCGTCCCGTCCGCTGCCGGACACCCCTTGAACATGACGAAGATCACCGAAATTCAGTCCCGCGAAATCCTCGACTCCCGTGGCAACCCGACGGTCGAAGTGGATGTCACCCTCGAATGCGGCGCCCTGGGCCGCGCCGCCGTGCCGTCCGGCGCGAGCACCGGCGAACACGAGGCCATCGAGCTGCGGGATGGCGTCAAGAACCGCTATCTGGGCAAGGGTGTGTCGAAGGCGGTGAAGAATGTCACCGGCAAGATCGCCCCCGCGCTGGAGGGCATGGACTCCCTGGACCAGCTCACCGTGGACCGCACCATGCTGGACCTGGACGGCACCGAGACCAAGTCGAAGCTCGGCGCCAACGCCATCCTCGCGGTGTCCCTGGCCAACGCCAAGGCCGCCGCCACCGCCCTGGGTCAGCCGCTCTTCAAGTACCTCGGCGGGCCGAACGCCAAGGTGCTCCCCGTGCCGATGGCCAATGTGATCAACGGCGGCGCGCACTCGGATGCGCCCATTGATTTCCAGGAGTTCATGGTCATG
>JAFLEG010000769.1 GCA_017302195.1 Verrucomicrobiota bacterium | reverse complement strand
CCGTGACCGCGGCGGTCTGGGGGGTTGTCGGTGCGGGGATCGCGATGGTCGCTGGACGATGGAGCCTGTCGGCAACGGCGGCCGGCCTGACTGTGCTGGCCGTCGTGGTGCTGCTGCGGCCTGCCTGCCCGGTACATCGCCGCATTGCCGATGGCCTGGTGACCGTGGTGCCCGGGTTGGGTGCCGGGTTGTTTCGTTGACCACTCCCGTCTCCGCGGATACCTCCAGGCACCGCTGCACCTGCTGGAAATGGGCTCCATCCACCGACATACTTCTCCGGAAATGCGCGAGCCCCTCCTCTCATGAGCACCCCGGGTCCTGCGGCAATCGGTTCTGCTGGGCACCGGCGGTGGGGGCGGTGGCGGGCGGCATGCCTGGCTTCAGTCCTGGGCGTCACGGCCTGCATCGCATCGCAGTCCGAGCTCCAGCTCCTCTCGGCAAGCCCTCCCATCGGAGCGACCAATGCCGCGCCCGGAGGCGGTGTGGTCCTGGTCTTCAACCAGCCGATGGACACCACGGTGCCGCCCCTGGCCACGATCCCGGGAGTGTTCGCGGGCAATCATGAGGTGGCTTTGCCGGCGGGTCCGATTGCGGTGTCGGGAAGCTGGGGGGCGGACCGGCGGACCCTGGTGCTGCGTCCGGACGCGGCGATCCCCCTCGGGACACCGGTCACATGGACTCTCAATCCCGAGGGCGCGTCCCGCCCCCTGCGCAGCGCGGTGGGCCAGCCGTTGCCGACCCTCACGGGTGGTTTCCGGATCGCGCCGGACGCCGGCGGCGACGCCTCCGACGACTGCCCTCCTCCCGATACCGTCCCCAGCACGTATACCGTCTCCAAGCTGATCCAGTACCGCCAGCATTCCAGTGCCGATCCGGTGCTCTTGACGGGGAATCCCGCGTTCTTTGGCGTGACGGTCCAGCCCGCTGCCGGCGGTCCGGAGGTGCTGGGCGGTTCGGTGACGGCGCCCGACGGGTCCCTGTGGGATCTGGCGCCGGAGTTTGGCCAGTTCCGACTGCTCGAAACCTATCCGACCCTGCCGGCTCTCGATGCGGCCCGGCCTCCCGGCGCCTACACGCTGCGGATTCACCGGCGGGGCAGCCCCGAACGGGTGATCCCGCTCACCCTGCCGCCGGCTCCGGGACCGGTGCCCAAGGTGGCCAACTATGACGAGGCCCAGTCCGTGGATGCCGCCCGGGACTTCACCCTCCGATGGAACCTCTTCACGTCCGGGGACGCCGGAGCCCTGGTGCGGGTGATCCTCTCGGATGAATCCGGGGGCCGCCTGTTTTTGGCGCCGGATGCCTGCGGGCTGCGGACCCTCGATCCGGCTGCGGACTCGATCGTCATTCCCGCCGGCCTGCTGCGTCCAGGGTTCACCTACCAGGGGCAGTTGGTCTTTGCGCTGAACTTCCACAAGGCGACCCACGACGCGGGGCGGTTGGCGGGCAATGGATTTGTGCAGCGGGTGACGTCGTTTTCCCTGCGCACCCGGGGCAGTTCCGGGGAACCGCCCCGGGACTGGTGCGCGGTGGATTCCTTCCGCAATGGATCCTATCTCTTTGTGAAGCGGCTGGCGCATTGCCAGATTGCCTCCGACCGGGTGGCGCCGGCGTCCGGAGTTCCGGCATTTGTCGGGATCACCGTGCAGGGGCCTGCGGAAGGGCCGGAGGTTACCGGGGGTGCGCTGACCCTGCCGGATGGCACGGTGCGCGAGATTCCCCCTCACTCCGACGGGATCATGCTCGCGGCGTTTGGCGCCGATGAGCCGGCGTTGGATCTGGAGTTTCCGCCCGGGGACTACGCCCTGCGGTTCACCCAGGCGGGATTTCCCGAACAAAACGTGTCCCTGGTGATCCCGGCCGCCCCGGCCGCCATCCCGCGGATTCTCAATTTTGCCGCCGCCCAGGATCTCGATGCCTCGGCGGAATTCACGCTGGAATGGGAGCCCTTCACGTCGCAGCCGTCCGGCTCCTTCATCCAGCTCTCCCTCTTCGACCGCCTCGGCAACCTCGTCTTTCTGTCACCCAACGCGTGCGCGTCACGGTCCCTGTCTCCGGGCGCCACCTCGGTGACAATCCCGGCGGGCACCTTCCGGCCGGGGGAGGTCTATGAGGGGCTGCTGGTGTTTGGAGCGGCCCTTTCCCCGGCGAACCAGCGGTCGCCCGGGCTGCCCGGAAACCTGCGGATCCAGCGGTCCACGACCTTCAGCCTGCGGGCACGGGATCCGGGGGGAACGCATCAGGGGATTCCCGCCGATCTTTCGGCATTGCGCATCCGGCCGGACGGCATCCCGGAGTTTCGGGTGAGCGGTCCTGCCCATGCCAGTTTCCGGCTCCAGCGGGCCTCGGAACTCAGCGGGTCGAATTCGGTGTCACTGCCCTCGATTCAACTGGATGCCGCCGGAACCGCGGTCGTCGAGGATGCCGCCGGAGTCCTGGAGGCGCCGGCGTGGTATCGCGCATGGAGCGATTGAAGGGAGGCTGTGCATGAGGAGCGTGATCCGGCAGGTGGCAGGCGCTGTGTTGGGCGTGTCGAATCTGATGGCCGCGGTCTCGGTGCTCC
>JAFLEG010000077.1 GCA_017302195.1 Verrucomicrobiota bacterium | reverse complement strand
GAGGCCTCGACGTAGGTGGGATCGTTCAGCAGCACCAACGCCTGCTGGGGAATGTTGGATCGCGATCGCTCGGCGGCGCATTCCTCCCGGGTGGGCGCATCAAAGGCCAGCATGCTGGGATGGACGTAGGAGCGCTGCCACCAGGTGTAGAGGCCACGGCGGTACTGGCGGTCTCCCGGACTGGCATCGTAGCCGCGAACCGGAAAGTTGAGGTTCTCCCAATAGCCTTCCGGCTGATAGGGCCTGGCGCTCGGTCCGCCGATATCGGGCGCCAGCAGTCCGGCCAGCGACAGGGCCTGATCACGCACCAGTTCGGCCTCCAGTCGCCAGCGACCCTGCCGAGCCAGCAGGCGATTCTCCGGGTCGCGGGCGAGCAGGTCCGGCGAGGCCCGGGATTCCTGCCGGTAGGTCCCGCTCAGCACCAGCAGGCGGACCATGTGTTTCAGGTCCCAGCCGCTGTTGCGAAATTCACAGGCCAGCCAGTCGAGCAGTTCCGGATGCGACGGCGGCTCGCCCTGCGCGCCGAAGTCCTCAACCACCTTGGACAGTCCGACGCCGAAGAACTGCCGCCAGACCCGGTTCATCACCACCCGGGCGGTGAGCGGGTTGGTGTCGGAGACCAGCCAGTCGGCCAGGTCCAGACGGGTCAGGGGACGTCCGACACCGGTGTCTGCTGGTGCCAGGTAGCCGGGAAGGGCGGGGGACACCACCTCGCCGGTCTCGATCATCCAGTTCCCGCGCGGCAGCACCCGCACCACGCGGGGCTTGTCGGACCGCACCGTCACCAGCGTCCGGGGCAGCGTCGCCTCGTAGGCGTTCTTCGCCTCGCGGGCGCGGGCGAGGCGCTCCCGGAGCGGCGCCAGTTCCGGGCCTGCATCGCGGTAGGCATTCCAGAGTGTGGTCCGTGTTTCCGCACCCTGAGTGGCTGCCGGCTCCTTCAACGCCTCAGCCACGGCGGGCGGAGGCAGCGGTTGCAGGCTTCCTGAGGCCACCAGGGGGTCGTCGGTGGTCTGGATCCGGAATTTCCCGAGGTTGTGTCCGCTGCCATGCCGCTGGCGCAGCTCCAGCACCAGAATCTCGTTGGTTCGGAGGATCTCCTGCCCACCGACCGTGAGCCGCAGGCGCTGCGGTTTGCCCGCCTCGGGGAGAATCGCCCAGCCGATGGCTGGGTCGCGCACATCGCCGTCCACGGCGCTGGATGCCGTCCAACGGCCGTCGGGATGCTTCTCCGCCAGCGAGGCCTGTTCCAGGGTCGCCCGGGGTTCCAGGAGCCGGACCGGACGCGGTTCATTCCCGCCGCCCTCGATCCGCGCCAGGATTTCGGTCAGGACGAAATTGCCATTGCCGGCCCGCCCCGGTCCCTTGGAGGGCAGCGACTCGTCGGGCAGCACCTCCATCTGGAGTCCGGACAGCCGGCCCACACCTTGCGGGAAGCGCAGGGTGTAGGTGTCCTGCTCCGGGTTCTTGCCGCCGGCCAGGACGGAATGGTCCTCACGGACGGTCAACGGCACCCCGCTCTCGGCCACCGCGGATTCCGGGGAGCGCGGCATCCACTGCCCTTCGTTGACGACGATGGCCCTCTGGGCGGCGCACCAGGATTCGAAGGCGTCGGCCAGTTCCGGATGCGGTCCTTCCAGGTCGCGCTGGAGGCCGGCGACTTCCTGCTCGTGACGGGCCAGGAGGGGGGCCTGCTCGGTGTCCGGGACCAGCATTCCGGCCTCAGGGGCGCCGACGATCGTCTCGGAGACATCGGCGAAGAAGGCGCCCATGGCATAGAAGTCCCGGGCCCGGATGGGATCGAACTTGTGATCGTGGCACTGGGCGCAGCCAATGGTCTGCCCCATCCAGATGGTGCCGACCGCCCGCACCCGGTCGGTCAGATAGCGCGCCTCATAGTCCCTGGCCTGGGCGCCGCCCTCTTCCGTGGTGAGCAGCAGCCGGTTGAACCCGGAGGCGACGCGCTGGTCGAGGGTCGGATCCGGCAGCAGGTCTCCGGCGAGCTGTTCGCGGGTGAACTGGTCGAAGGGGAGATTGCGGTTGAAGGCGCGGATGACGTAGTCGCGGTAGGGCCAGATGTTGCGGGGCGTGTCGGAGTGATAGCCGATGGTGTCGGCGAAGCGGACGACATCCAGCCACCCGAGCGCCATGCGCTCGCCATAGTGCGGGGACGACAGCAGTTCCTCCACCCGCCGCTGGTAGGCGTCAGGGGAGGTGTCGGCCACGAAGGCGTCCGTCGCTTCCGGGGACGGCGGGAGTCCGGTGAGGTCGAAGTGCAGCCGGCGCAGCAGTGTGCGGCGATCCGCCTCGGGCGCCGGTTGAAGGCCTTCCGTCTTCAGGCGCCGCTGCACGAAGTGGTCAATCGCTGCGGGACCCTCCGGAGCCTGGGGCCGTGTCGGCGGTTGATACGCCCAGTGCCCCTGATATTCCGCACCCTCGGCAATCCAGCGCCGGAGCAGGTTCTTCTGCTCGGGAGTCAGCACCTTGTGCGACTCGGTGGGGGGCATTTGATCGTCGGCATCCAGGGTCTCGATCCGCACGATCAGTTCGCTGGCTTCCGGCTTCCCCGGGACGATCGCCGTCTTGCCTGATTTCGACGGCTGCAGGACGCGCTCCCGGTCATCCAGCCGCAATCCCCCCTTCATCTTGCTGGCGTCGGGTCCGTGGCACGCAAAACAGGTGTCCGACAGCAGCGGCCGGATCTCGCGGTTGAAGTCCACCCGCGGGCCCGCCGCCTTCAGGTCGTACAGACCGCCGGACATCGTCCCGAGCGTCGCGAGCAGGGCCAGTCGGAATCCGGCAGTTTTCGGGGCGCAGCGCATCGTGTTTCGAGTGATCCCGGGAAGAGTGCCCCAACGGATCGCAGGAATCTACCGCTGGCTACTTCCAGTCGGAGGACAGCCAGATCTGCAATCCATCCTCAATGCTCAGGGTCAGGGGACCGCGGCTCTCCCAGATCCGCGTGGGATCGCTGGCGTTCATCAGCCACACCCGGGCCTCCTGAAGACGCCAGGCATCGTCGGCATTCTGGCTCATCTGTCCCTGTTTGCGGAGATAGACATGGGTGATGGACGGTTGGTCCATCTTGCTGCCCTGGGTCAGGCTCGCGGGCGCGGTGATGGGCTTCTTCTCGGGACCCGAAAGTGCCAGCGCGAATTCCTTGCCGATCACGTAATTGACCTTGGTGTTGGGCTCAAAGTCGTTGAAGCCGGACACATCCAGGTTGAACTCCCGGCCGCCGCGGGTGCCCACCACGCCAAGAAAGAGCTGATCATTGGTCCCGGCCCACGACTGCGAACCGGTGGTCAACTCGACAACGATGCCTTCAATGTCTGCCATAACCGTTGGATCGCTTGCCGCCGGCCTCTTGGATGCATTCCGGGTTCCATGCGAAGGCAGTCGGCGGCGTGGCGATGACGCAACATCAGGGCGGGCCGCCGGGGCGGCAAGCGGTTTCCCGGCTCAGTCCGCGCAGGAGCCTGTGCGGCGACTCCCCAGGAGCTCGATCAAGGTTGGTGAGGCGTCGTGGCGGCCTGGTTTCGCCGGCGGAGTCGGCGCCCTGCGGCGGCGGCGAGCAGCAATGAAGCCGTGGCCGTGGCCACCGACGCCGGCTCCGGAATGGCCGCAAGCTGGAATGACCAGGAGGAACCCGATCCCTGGGACGAGTCGTGATAGCTACCGCCGATCCCGGACAGCCGATACTGACCCGCCTGGAGATCCAAAGCGTAGTCGAAGACCCCGATCCCGGGCTCCACCACCGGCGTCCACAGGCCGCCGCCAAGCGACCGTTCGAAGGTGATGGTGGTGAGGTCCTGAACGATTCCCGAGAAGCGGTACGCCTCCTTGGCGTCCAGGCTGAACACCAGCTCGAGCTGGTTCCCCGACGTGGCGTCCACGGAGGCGACCCCCTGGTCTCCGGCAAAGGCATACGCGGAGACGGAACCGCTCGCGGCGATGCCTCCGGAGACGAACTCGACGGACTGCTCCAGCCGGAATTCATAGCTGGCCGCCCAGGAGGTGTCGCCCAGGGACCCGCTGCCGCTGTCGCTGTCGGCGAGCTGCGACTGGAGATTGGAGACCAGACTCTGGTAGTTCACCGAATCGGTGTCCGTGGTGACATTGCCCAGATACCCAAACTGGGTGGTGGCCTGGAGCAGGGTGTGACGGCTCTCGACCAGCAGTGCCGCGTTCAGCGGGGCCAGGGTCATCATCAGTCCACCGGCGAGCATCCAACGAGAGGTAATGTTCATGGAACAGTTTGCAGGAGAGCAGACTACCTGGGGGCTTTTTCCGCAGGCAAGCGGCGACCCGCTGCCGCCGTCCGCATGGGGCCTCTTTGTTATTCAATCACCGTTTGGGTCGGGAGCTCCAGGGTCGCCGACGGTCTTTGGCCTCGCTATGCTGACTGCATGATCTGTCGTGGGAGGATGCTGGTGCCGATGTTCTGGATGGCGGGGGCGCTCTGGGGGGCGGATCAGCCCCAGTTTGGTCAGGCCTGGTCGCGGAACATGGTGTCCGGAGAGCGCGGGCTGCCGGAACGCTTTGATCCCGCGACGGGCCAGGGCGTCCGCTGGTCGGCGGCGCTTGGCACCGAGTCGCACGGCACCCCGGTGGTGTCCGGTGGCCGGGTGTACATCGGCACCAACAACGGCGAGCCCCGGGATGTGCGACGGGACGGCGACCGCGGTGTACTGATGTGCCTTGATGAAGGAGATGGTCGCCTGCTCTGGCAGTTGGTGGTGCCCAAGCGGGAGGAGGACCCCTACTTCGACTGGCCCAAGTCGGGCATTTCATCCACCCCCACCGTGGAGGGGAACCGCGTGTACCTGGTGGACAACCGGGGCGTGGTGTTGTGTCTGGACGCCCGGGGCCTCGCCGATGGCAATGAGGGGCCCTTCCAGGACGAGGCGGCCTATTTCATGCCGCGGGGCACCAATACGGTCGCGGTTGCGGACCCCGTGCCGCTCGGCCCGCTGGACGCTGACATCGTGTGGGCGCTGGACCTGACGCGGGAACTCGGGATTTGGTCCCACGACGCCGCCCACAGCTCGGTCCTGATCCATGGCGATCATCTGTATCTGAACAGCGGCACCGGCGTGGACAACACCCACAAGGTCATCCGGACTCCCGATGCCCCCAGCCTGGTGGTCCTGCGGAAATCCGATGGCCGGGTCGTGGCCACTGACGGCCTCGGCATCGCGCCGCGGATCTTCCACTGCACCTGGTCGGCGCCCTCCCTCGGCGGGGTGGGTGGACGGGATCGGTTGTTCTTCGCTGGTGGGGACGGTGTGATCTACGGATTCGATCCGTTGCCGGCATCGTTTGAACCGTCCTCGGGACGCCCCGCCACCCTGCAGAAGGTCTGGCAGTTTGATTTCGACCCGTCGGCGCCGAAGTCGGAGGTGCACCGCTACAATGGCAACCGTGCCATCAGCCCCAGCAACATCTACGGCATGCCGGTGCTCCACGGCGGGCGCCCCTATGTTGCCGGCGGGGGTGACTGGTTCTGGGGCAAGCACGAGGCCTGGCTGAAGTGCGTGGATCTCGAGGGGACGGGGGACGTCACCGAACGCGCGCAGCGGTGGGCGTATCCGGTGAATCGTCATTCCATGTCCACACCGGCGGTGGAGGACGGCCTCGCATTCGTGGCCGACTCCATGCGGGTGCTGCATTGCGTGGACGTCGCGACCGGGCGGGCGCTGTGGACCCACGAACTGGGCGGCGAGGTGTGGGCCTCGGCGCTGGTGGCCGACGGCAAGGTCTATGTGGGGACGCGGCGCGGCGACTTCTGGGTTTTTGCCGCCGCGCCGGAGAAGAAGGTCCTGTCCACCGTGCAACTGGACGCCCCGATCAGCGGTTCCGCCATCGCCGCGAATGGCGTGTTGTACGTCGCCACGATGAAGCGGTTGTACGCCCTCAACCGGTAGGGGCCGACGTACAGGAGGCTCAATTTCCACCGGCGCTGAGAACTTCCCGTCACGTTGGGCGAGAGCCGAACGCAAGGGGGAGTTTTCAGTTTCAAGTGCTCAGTTTTCAGTAAAGGCGGAGGAACCAGAACCTCGTCTCCTTCCCTCCGTAGCCGATGACGTCAGGAGGCGCTGACTCCATCGGCGCATTGTGACTCCCGCAAGCCGAGGCGACAGCCGAACGCAGCGAGAGAGGTGGTCAGAGTCTCGTAACCTCGTCTCCTACGGTTGTAGGAGACGACGTGGAGGAGACTCAAACTGTCCCAGACCCCAGACCCCAGACCCATGCCGAAGGCATCACTCCACCAGGACGCGGAGCAGCCGGGCGCCGCCCGAGGTCGGCACGTCCACCACGACCGATCCTCCGGCGGGGGGCGTCGGGATCAGTCCCAACTCGGACCATGCCGCCGTGAGATCCATGGGACGTGATTGCAGGCGGTAGGTGCGTCCGGAGGCCGCGTCGAAATGCAGGCGGACGGCGGCTTCCTCGATCCGGATCTCCAGATCGGGCGCCACGGGGGGCGTCACCGCGTCCACGGTCCAGTTGGAGGGATCGTTGCCAAACACCTTCAGATCCTTGCGGAGCAGCGCAGGTCCGCCGCCGGCCGCCTCGACGGGCCAGGGGGCGCCAGCGGTGAACTCCACCGCCTCCACCAGGATGTAGGGGACAAATCCGGCATCCGGATGCGTTTCATCCTGCGGGGGATCAGGCTTGTAGAGCACCACCCGATCACCGTCGTTTGCCAGGGAATTGGTCCAGGGTCCGAGCACGGGGATGCTGGCGGGAATCTGATGTTGGGTCCGGAAGGCGCCGGGATCCGTGCCCACGATCATCAGCCGCGCGCCCGGATCCAGAGAGATGCCGGGTGGCAGGTCAAAATCCGCGCCCCCGCGAAGGCGCCAGGTGTTGGTGGGGAAATTGGGATCAAAGAGCGGCACCGTCACCGGATGGATGCTCTCCAGTTCCACAAACTCATCCCCGTCGCCGGCCGGGAAGTACTGGATGCGCCGCACCACCACCGGGCCGATCAGGGGGCCGGAATTGGTGCCGCCACGGCCGGTTCGGAATTCGGTCAGGAACTCCGCCGGCATGCCCATGCTGACCAGGGTGCCGAAGGTCTGGCGGATCATCGGCACCAGCGGGCCGGTGCCCTCGGGGAAGCGTCCAAGACTAACGCCATTGGCGGTGGCCCCGAAACTCACGACATCCATCCAGTATTCGGGACGCCCTGAGCTGTTCACGGACATCAGGACGGCCTCGTCCCCCTGGGCGGAATTGAAGCGAAAGGCCTTTTGACCGGCAGGGGGGACAGCGGGGTCGAACTGGTATTCGTAAAGGACCAGCCGGCCGCGGGGCGTCAGCACGGTGTTGGCGGGGATCTTGTACTTGGTCGGTTCGGCCCGTTCATTGGACAGATACCATCCGTCGAGGCGGATGGTTTCGTCCGTCAGGTTGAGAAACTCAATGGCGTCCTCGAACGGGGGATCGGTATGGGCCAGCACCTCGTTGATGGCCACCCGGCGCTGAGGGCCGGCGCCGGCCCGGCCGGGCGAGCCCAGCCACTCGCTGCTCGGGCGCCAGTTGTCCGGATCATTCAGGTCTCCGGATGGATCCACCGGTTCCAGGGTGCTGCCGAGGCCGTTTGGGCGCGACGGCCAGGACCCGGACGACCCAAACGTGAAATCCAGAACCGTCTGGCCGCTGCCGTCCGCCACGGTCACCCGCTCGCCCTCCGCTGAGAACCCGCCGGAGAATGTGCCGGCCGCCAGGCGGAAGCTGCTGCCGTAACGGGCCAGGAACTTCGGGCGGTCGCGGGCGATCACGATGCGCTCACCGGGCGCCAGGGGATCGGTGGCTGCGAAGGTGTAGCCAATGCCGCGGGTGAAATTCAGCCCGTTGAGCGCTTGGGCGACCGTGCCGGTATTGACCAGTTCGATGAAATCGTAGTCGCCGCCTTCCGGATCATTGTAATTCAGCTCCCCCACCGACAGGGGGCCCGCGGCGGCGGATACAGCGGCCGCCAGGATGCCGGGAGCGAGCACGGAACAAAGGTGCGACGAAAACTGTCGGAGCATGGCGGACAGTTAAGCAGCTTTCGCGCCGACTCGGAAACGGGAATGCCTTACTCCGGATCGGACGGTGACTGCAGCCCCACCTTCACGGCGATGTCGCGGAATTCCTCCCGGCTAACCTCGTGGAGCTCCTTGCCGCGGCGGCTGAGGTGCTCGTTGATCTTCATCGCCTTTTCCGTCATGGCCTCATGGGTCTCCGCCGTGCCGCCCACCAGGGCGAAGTTTTTCCCGGTCGTGATCCGCTTGTGGCCGTCGGAATCCAGTCCGACCCCCAGCAGCATCGCCTTGGAGGATTTCTTGCGGGAGACCTTGGACGGGGGCGTGTTCGCCATGCCGAAACGTTACGGGGGATGTGCCTGACGGCAAGGTGCAATCCCATGCACCGCAGTTGGGATTCACCTTGCTCCGTCAAGTGAGAATTTGATACCTCTTTGCGCGCCATGGCAGCTATCGGCCGGTTTCAAAAAGGAGAAGAGATTTTTCATGCAAAGGTGGTGGACGGGGAATTGTTCCGGCTGATTGGGGATGTGTATGGGTCGCCCTCCTTTGAGAAAAAGCCGACGCCCTTGAAGGGGGTGAAGACCCTGGTGCCGGTGGTGCCGTCCAAGATCATCGCGGTCGGACTGAATTACGCCGACCATGCCCGCGAGACCGGCAAGCCGCTGCCCAAGGAGCCCCTGTTCTGGCTGAAGGCGCCCACCTCGCTAATTCCCGATGGGGCCAAGATTGAGGTGCCCTTTGGCACGCATCGCACCGATTTTGAGGCCGAACTGACCATTGTCATCGGGCGGCGCATGCGCAACGTGACGCCGGCGGCGGCAGCGCGGTACATCTTTGGGTACACGGCGGCCCAGGACATCACCGACCGCACCATCCAGAACGGCGAGAGCCAGTGGGCGCGGGCGAAGTCCTTCGACACCTTCACCCCGCTGGGGCCCTACATCGAGACGAAGATTGATCCGCACGATCTGAACATCCAGCTCTTCCAGAACGGCCAGTTGCGTCAGAACAGCAACACCAGCCAACTGATCTTCAACTGCTTTGATCTGGTCAGTTTCATCTCGACCAACATGACCATGCTGCCCGGGGACGTGATCCTCACCGGCACGCCCGCCGGCATCGGTCCCATTGAGTCCGGCGACCGGCTCGAGGTGCGGATCCAGGGCCTCGCGCCCCTGGTCAACACGGTCAAATAACTGGGTGACTTCGGGATGACGGCCCGGGTGGGGCCGCGTGAAGACCCCGGTGTCCTGGGTCTGACTGCGCCCGTTCCGGGTTGAATTTTTGGGCGGAACACCAGTCTTCTTCCCGAGTGCCCCGGTTGCTGGATCCGTTGCCGCGTCGGTTGGGTGCGCTGTGGAAGCGCATTGTCTTTGGGGCTGGGCCGGTCGCGGCGGTTCTGGTTGCCGTCCGTGCCGACCTTCCTTGGGCGCGGCTTACTACGGTGTTTCCGCCTGGAGTGGCCGCGGGTATCACCAATGAACTCCGGGTTTCCGGGCAGGATCTGGAGGATCCCGCCGGTCTCCTCTTCTCCGATCCGCGCATCCAGGCGACGGCGCATGACTCTCAGCCGATGACGTTTGTGGTCCGGGTGCCTGCCGAGGTGGATCCCGGGATGGTCGAAGTGCGTTGGGCGGGCCGTTTTGGGGTCTCCAATCCACGTCCGCTGGTCATCAGTTCCGGACCGGAATGGACGCTTCAGCCCACCAACACCGCCCGGGCGGATGCGCTGGATTTTCCCTGGGACACCGGGGTCCTGGGACGCCTTCCCGCCGCCCAATCGCTCTGGTTTCGGTGCTCCGGAGAGCCGGGAGCGCGGGCCAGCGTCCGGGTGTTGGCTTCGGAGCTGGGTTCCCGGCTGGAGCCCGTGCTGCGCTGGTGCTCCGATTCCGGCGGGGAGTTGGGTAGCATCCGCGGCAGTTGCCTGGATTTCGTGATGCCGGCCTCGGGCCGTTGCCTGGTGCAGTTGCAGGACGCGACCTACCGCGGCGGCGACGAACACCTGTTCCGACTGGTCGCCACCCGCGCCCCGCACATCGGTCTGGTCCTCCCCGGTGTGCTGCGTGCCGGGGAGACGAACCGGGTCACCCTGTTCGGACGGCGGTTGCCCGGGGGAAAATCCTCGCCACTGGACGGGCCCGACGGTCGGCCCTGGGAGATGCTGGAAACCGAGATCATCGCCCCTCCCTTGGCCCATTCGAACGCGCCACCTTTCAATCTCCCGCGGCGCGCCGCCTCGGCGCCGTTGGCCGCGGCCTCGATGCGCTGGGAATGGGCTTCCTCCAATGGTGTCTCGAACCCGGTTCTGTTGGCTCTCACGGAGGCTCCGGTCGTCTCCATTCCGCCGGGAACCAGCGGCCCCGGGGGATCCCTCACACCCGTTCGGCCGCCCGTTGAGTTCTCGGGTCTTTTTCCCCGCCGCGGCGAACAGGGCGGAGTGACCTTCGAGGCGCGCAAAGGAGACGTCTATTGGGTTGAAGTGTGGGCGGAACGGCTGGGATTCCCCTGCGATCCCCGCGTCATCATCCAGCGCCAGCGAGGAACCCGGGGTGAGCAGGGCGAGACCCTGTACGCCGATGTCCTGGAACTCAACGATCACGAGGCCAATCCGGGGGGCACCGAATTCTCCACCGTCTCGCGGGATCCGGCCGGGCGCTTTGAGGCGCCTGAGGATGGCACCTACCGGATGCTGGTGTGGGACTTGTTCCACACGGCGGCCCGGGGCGGGCACCATCCGTACCGCCTGGCGCTGCGGCGGGAGTCTCCCGACTTCTCCCTGGCCGTCCTCCCGATGCCGCCGGTGCGCGCCAACGACAATGATCGGGCGGTGCATGCGGTGGCGCCCTTCCTGCGGCGTGGGCAGACGGAGCTGCTGAAGGTGATCGCCT
>JAFLEG010000768.1 GCA_017302195.1 Verrucomicrobiota bacterium | reverse complement strand
GGCCCTGAACTTCGGCTACATGAACGGCCGCTATGGATCGGCGGGCGCCGTTTGGTACGGGGTTCCCCCCTCCAAGATCCCCTTTGGCGCCGCACGCAAGACCAACGATGGATTCTACAACCCATGGGCGGGCGTCTTTTGCAATGAATCCGACGCCTACGGATTTGCCTTCAGCGACCGGAGCGGTCCCTCCCCCGCGGTGTCGTTGCAGAACAACCAGACGCTGCGGATCACCATCCTGCCCGACCGGAGGCTCGACTCCCCCAAGGTGACCGTCACCGCCACCAACAGCACCTCGGTGTCCCTGCGCTGGCCCGGAATCCCCGGAGCCACGGGCTATGAAGTGGACGTCCTGGTGCCCGGACGCCACCCCCGGGTGCACGTCCCCGCCGGCAGCTCCAACGTCGTCACCAGCCTCACCGGTCTCAGCCCGGGCACGCCCTACACGTTCACGGTCACCGCGGTCGGCTCGGCCAATGGCCGCACCGTCCACTCGCCGGGAATCCCCATGCAGGTGCAGACCCCCGGCGCGCTGGTCCCCGTGAATGTGCCCGGCGGCGTCCAGTTTTCCTTCAGTTTCAACTGGATCCCGGCGAACCCGTCCGGACTCGGCGTTCACATCAACGGCGTGCCCCTGTCATACGTGCCCTCCAGCCAGCAGTGGCTGAACAACGGGGCCAATGCCGCCGCCAGCGGCATCATGGGCACCAACGAGTACGTGCTGACGGTGAATGACGGCTCCGGGGTGATCTTTGCCAACATCATCGCCACCTCTTTCTCAGGCACGCCGTCGTCATTCGATGTCGGTCTGCACCATCTGGTCGGCAACCTGGTGCCCCTCAGCCTGGCCGCGCCTCCCAACCAGCCGCCCTACACTCCGAATGCCCTGGTGATCGGGGTGCCCTTCGTGCCCAACCCCACCAAGGCGTTCTCCCCGGTGCGGTTCCCGTCCCACAGTTACGCCGAATGGGCGGCGGGGTATCCGGACCTGCTGGATGCCGCGCCGTCGGGCAATCCCGACCTCGATGGCGCCGTGAACCTGGTCGAGTACTTCCGGGGCACGCTCCCCGACGAGGGGGAGAGTTCCCGCTTCGAAGGGATTGAGGCCGAGCCCGACGCCGTCCTGTTCCGATACCGCAAATCCCAGAGGACGCTGGATCTCGTCGAAACCATCGAATGGACCACGGACTTCCACCGCTGGTTCACCGCCGGGGTGGTGCCGGTCGGGGACGAGGACTTCGGCAACTGGATGCTGCGCACCGTGCGGGTGCCGATTCCGCCCGGACAACCCCTGTACGTTCGCTACACCGTGGGACCGGCCACCACGGAATGAAGGGGCTGTCTGGAAACTCAGAGCGGCCATCACCGGAATCCCTTCGTGCTTTCGCCGAGCGTTTTCTGAGCCGGAACGATGCAATCAGTTTGGGGAGCGCATGCGCCCCCGCATGCTGCGGACGGGAAGTTGGAACTGCAGATCGGACGCATCGCTTCGCGACAAGCCCTCGCCACCCGGATCGGGTCGTTCAAACCGGTAGGGCCGTGTTCCACCGCGGCCCCATACAGATCCGCTGCGCCCGTGTACACACGACGGGAAACGAGGGAAGTCCCGAAGCGCCGCGCTCCCCGGATTACCCGCAGGGACCCACAGGCAGGGCGGTTGACATGGGGGCGCGTGGAAGCCCAAGCCCGGATAGTTCACACTCTTTCGTCGCGAGGCGCAGCGAAAGCCCGTCTGGCAAGGCGGCCGAAGCGATTCCGAGCCGGGCTGTATGGGGACATACTGTCCGGTGAGGAACGCGAGGCCAACGCCGCCAGACGGGCTTGCGGCCAGCCGTAGCAGAAAGGGTGTGAATTATCCGGGCTAGCCCGCGCACTGGGCTCAATGCCCCTCTGCGTCCTTTGTGGCCTTCGTGTGGACACCCTCTAGGGATCCGAACCGGGTCCACAGGCAGGCCCCATCTCATTCACCGGCGGCCACCCGTCCCACGCCGAACTGGTCTCCCACCCGGAGGACACTGCCGTTCTCGAACTGCACTTCCACCATCTTTTCGCTCTGCACCGGCGCCCCCGTTTCATCCGCCAGGGTGGCCACGATCCTCCGCGTCGCCACGTCAATGACGTCACCCGTGGACGGCCAGGCGTGCCGGCCGTCCAGACTGAAGGTGATCCAGCCCGGTTGATCGCGGACTGGGATGCTGGCGACCTGGCAGGGCGGTTCCACGGTGTTGTCGAATACGTGCATCCGCTCATTGGCCGCATCGGTCAGCCACACCTCGCGCTCGTCCGGCGTCAGCCCGATCCCGTGACTCGGGCAGGCGTGGCGCTTGACCGGCCCCTTCTGAAACCCGGTCACCACCACCCGGTGCAGCGGCTGAAAGGTCCGCAGATCCCCCACCTCGAATCCCAACAGATCGTCCACGCATACATACACCCGGCTGCGCCGCCCATTCACCGTGAACGGCCGGATGTAGCTGAGGAACGGCCCCACTCTGCCCACGGGTTCCAGACGGTCCACGTCCACCACGGTGAGCCGCACCGAGTGCCGGTCGGCCAGATACGCCTGGCGGCCATCCAGGCT
>JAFLEG010000767.1:801-2586 GCA_017302195.1 Verrucomicrobiota bacterium | reverse complement strand
GGGTGCCGCCCTGGTGGTGGCGCATGACGGCGGCGCCCGTCACTTCGCCCTGTGGGCGCGAGTGCTCGGCCTGCGCGTGCCCGTCTGGTTCTTTCGCCATTGCATCAGCGGCACCACGCGTCTGGGGGGCGTGCAGTTGCACCGGATGCTGATCGCCCATCATGTCGCGGTCAGCGATGTCATTGCCCGGGACCTGATCGCCAGCGGCTATCCGCGCACCTCGGTGACACGGATCTACGGCGGCGTGGATCTCCAGCCGTTTGTCCATCCCGACGCGGTGCAGGTGGAGGCGGCCCGCGCCGCATGGCTGGAGGGAATTCCTGCCGGAACACAGGTGATTGGGATGGTAGGCCGGGTGCATCTGGGCCGCGACTGGCGGGCGGATCGTCCGGACTTCAAGGGCTACGACATCCTGTTCGGAGCGCTTGCGGGGGTGCGTTTTCCATGGCGCGTGCTGGCCCTGGGACCCGGTGACCGGGCGTCCCAGGATGCGGTGCGTCAGGTCGCCGGGCATCAGGGGGCGGATCCCTCCAGGATCCTGTTTCCCGGGTTTGTGAAGGAACCCTCGGCCCTGTACGCCCTGATGGACATCAATGTCCTTCCCTCGCGCCGGGAGGGGCTGGGCCTGGCTGTGATCGAGGGCCTGGCTTCCGGGGTGCCGACCCTTGGCAGCCGGAGCGGGGGCATCCCGGAGATCATCGAGGATGGCGAAAGCGGCCTCCTTTTTGAGCCGGGCAACGCCGCCGCCCTGCGCGTCTGCCTGGAACGTCTGGTGGCCGACCGCCCGCTCCGCGACCGCCTGGCCCGGTCCGGCCGGAGCCGCGCCCTGGGTCAGTTCGATGCCCCGAACATGGTGCAGGCCTTTGAAGGATTGCTGGCCAGGACGGCCCTGTCGCACCGACAGCCGGTTGAGGCTGGCGGATGAGGAGCCGCCACCGGACGGTGGCGCCGCACGGGACGGGACCGCCTGCCGTGGCTAACGGGTCCCGGTCACCGACGGCTTCGGCAACCCCTCGATCAGCCGCTCCAGGCACCGTCCATACTCCACGAAATTGGCCCGGAGCGCGTCGTCCTGAGCCGCGGCCGCGGTGGTGTCGTGGAACACGGCAACCATGTGGGGCTCGATGCTGATGCCGCCGTCGTAGCCGCGAGCCAGGGCGTCGGCAAGAATGCGCCGGACGTCGCCGTCCCCCTCTCCCGGCCAGGTGTAGTCCGCGTCATTCCTGGCCGGATTCCATCGGGCGTCCTTGACGTGGATATGGGCGACCCGGTCGCGCACGCGGGTCCAGAACTCCCAGGGATCCTGGCGCGGCCAGGGCTTCGGACGCGCCCGGTCGGGATTGAACACCGGGTTCGCGGTGTCGAACACCCAGCGGAGATCCGGTACGGCGTCCAGCAGTTGCACCGCAATGTCCGGACTCATGCCGCCGAAGTTCATGCAGTTCTCATGCACGGGCTGGCAGCCGGCATCGCAAAACCGTGCCGTCACTTCCCGGACGCGCCGCACCACCTCCACGGGCAGGTGGTCGGCATCGTCGTCCGGCTTGTAGCTCATGATGCGCACGAACCGGGTGCCCAGTCGCCGCATGCGGGGCAGGGCACGCCCGACCTCGGCCAGGGTGGACTCGAAGGGGTCGGTGAGCCGCCGGGCCCAGTTCATGATCGTCGAGCCGAAGCAGTACACCGAGACCCCCGATTCGCCGAGCAGGGCGGCGGCCTGGTCAAAGGCGGCGTCCGGAAGGTCGTGCAGGTTCGCCTTGGGGAACCCGGGGAGGGTGACGTTGC
>JAFLEG010000767.1:0-791 GCA_017302195.1 Verrucomicrobiota bacterium | reverse complement strand
GATCCCGGGTGGCCTGGATCTGCGAGGAGAGCGCCTGACCCGCCTCGTCGCCGATGCCGCAGAAAATCATGGCCACAGCGAACCGTGAATCGCCGGTGCTGAAAAACAAAAACGCCACCGGGATCCGGTGGCGGTTCGGGTGCAGCAGGCCTCAGGCCTTGCGCGCGGAGCGGCTGGCGGCGGTGGTCCGCTTGCGTTTGACCTGACGGACCCGGCGGCGGCGCTTCTCGACTTTGTTGTGTTGTTTGCCCATGGCTGATCTATTCGTTCAACGATGATTGCGTTTTCGCGGCGGACGATGGGCGTTGCCCACGGGTCCATCAATCTCTTTCTGGCCGGCGTCGTGTTGCTCATGGCGTCGGCGGGGCCGCTGGCGGCCGCCGATTCCACCGCGACCAAGCCCGCCAAGCCGAAGAAGGCCTCGTCGCGCCTGGCCTCGATCAAGCTGCACATGGAGACCACGGATGACGGCAGCGGTCCCAGGGCCGAGGTCCTCCGCAGCCGGCCGCAGACGATCCCCATCCAGAAGATCCCGTTTTTTGACGAGCGCGACATCGCGATGGCGGAGATCGTGGAGACGCCCGACGGCGGGTTTGTGGTGCAGATTGACAGCACGGAGCATGGACGGAACGCCCTGGAGATGACGACGGTCTCGTCCAATGGTCGCCGCATCGCCATCTATGGTCAGTGGACCACGGATGACGACGTGACCGGCGGACGCTGGCTGGCCGCCCCCCTGGTCCGGATCCCGGTGCGCAACGGCGCCCTCCGCTTTTCCGTGGACTGCGATC
>JAFLEG010000766.1 GCA_017302195.1 Verrucomicrobiota bacterium | reverse complement strand
GGGCGGGTCACACCGAGGCCGCCGTGGATCTCGCCCGGCTGGCGGGGTGCCGTCCGGTCGGAGTGATCTGCGAGATCATGAGCGACAACGGATCCATGGCGCGCCTCCCGGAATTGCGCCGGGTGGCGAAGCGTCATGGGCTGCGGATTTTTTCCATCGAGCAGTTGATCGAGTTCCGCCGCGTCTCGGACCGCCTGGTGGAGCCGGTGGAGAAGGTGCGCATGCCCACCGACTACGGGGAGTTTCAACTGCACCTGTACCGCTCCACCATTGACGGACTGCATCACCTCGCCCTGGTGAAGGGAGAAGTGCGTGGACGGCCCGGCGTGCTGGTGCGGGTTCACAGCGAATGCCTGACCGGCGATGTCTTCGGCTCCCGGCGTTGCGACTGCGGACCGCAGTTGCATGCCGCCATGCAGCAGATCGAGGCCGAGGGACGCGGGGTGATCCTGTACATGCGCCAGGAGGGGCGCGGCATCGGGCTGCCGGCCAAACTCCGTGCCTACCGTCTGCAGGAGCAGGGGCTCGATACCGTGGACGCCAACCTCAAGCTCGGATTTCCCATGGATCTCCGCGACTACGGGGTGGGCGCCCAGATGCTCTGCGACCTCGGGCTGAAGACCATCCGGCTGCTCACCAACAATCCGAAGAAAGTCGTGGGACTTCAGGGCTACGGATTGGAGATCGTCGAGCAGCTTCCCATCCGCGTCCCGCCCAATCCGCACAATGCCGGCTACCTGAAGACCAAGCGCGAGCGCATGGGGCACTTGTTGTGAAGCGTGTGAAGTGTTCGGTGTGACGTGTTCAGGAAATCAGATGCGGGCCCTCGGCAGCCCCAGACCCCAGACCCTCCTCCCTCGCCTTCATGATCACACCAAACCCAGATTCGCCGCTGCCCTCGGGCGAGGGACTGCGCTTCGCCGTGGTGGCGTCGCGGTACAACGAGACGTACGTGGAGGGCCTGCTCGGGGCAGCCCTGATCACCCTGCGCGGTGCCGGGGCGCCGGAGCCGGAGGTGTGGCGCGTGCCGGGGGCGTGGGAAATCCCGGTGGTCGCTGCCGTGCTGGCCCGGAGGGAGCGGGGGCGTCCCGATGCCATCCTGTGCTTCGGGGTGATCTGGCAGGGGGAGACCCTGCACGCGCAGCACATTGGCGATGCGGTGAGCGACGCCCTGATGCGGCTTTCGGTGGAGACCGGCGTGCCGGTGATTCATCAGGTCCTCACCGTCAGCAGCGAGGCGCAGGCGACGGCCCGCTGTCTGGATCCGGCCACCAATCGCGGGGTGGAAGGGGCGCGAACGGCCGTGGAGATGGCCCGGCTGCTTCGCGAGGGATGAGGTCATTGGACTTCTGACTCCATGAACCGTCGGCTTGCAGGACTCCTGGGCATGCTGGGGCTAGTCCTGCTGCTGGGATGGTATTTCAGGCAGCGCGCATGGCTACGGCCTGCCGCCGGAGGCCCGATGAGTTCCGCCGCCGCCGAGGCGGTGGCGCGCGGTTACCTGGCGATCGAGGAGCGTGAGCAGTCGGCCGCACGGCAGACATGGGGGGAGGAACTGGAGGCTGAACGCCATGAGGACGAGGTGATCCGGTGGTGGGATGCCCTGAATGCCGCAACCAATGCCTGGGCCGTGCTGGAGCGCATCCCGGTGGCCCGGGCGTCCTGGCCCGCACCGGGAGCGCCGGAATCCTTGCCGCACGGCATCACGCGGCGCACTGGAGAAGGCGGTGCCCCGATGGTCCTGGACGCTGCCGGATGGTCTGCACAGTTGGCGACCTGGTCACGTTCTGGTTGGTCCTGGAGCGGATCCCATTGGGCGATGGTGGGTCATGAGCCACCGTCCGCCGGCCGGCCGGCCCGCTCGGTGATCCGCTTGCAGGTGCGCCTGGAGAGGGAGTCCCCCCGGGAGCGGGCCACCCTCCGCGTCCGGCTGCGGGTCACCTGGCGTCCGGATGCCTCCGGGCTGGAAGAATTGACTGCGGAGCATGTGGAGTGGCTGCACCGGGCCGGTGAACCGCCCTTCCGGCTGTGGATGGAGGCGGAGTTGGCCCCGGACGCCGGTCTCTTCCCGGACCCGCTGATCATCCGGGATCTGGATGGGGATGGACGTCCGGAACTCCTGCTGGTCGGGGCCGGGGAGCGCTGGCGCAACCGGACAGAGTCCCCCGATGCGCCGACGCCGTTCGTCCGGGAACCCTGGCCCGGCCTGCCCAAGGAACGCATCCAGGCCGCGGTGATGGCCGACGCGGATGGCGACCGCCGGGAGGATCTGATCCTGGCGGGTGTCGAAGGGGTGCGATGGATGTCCGGCTCAAACTCGTGGGCTGCGACCGGAATGCGCTCCGGATGGTCCGCGCCGGAGCCGTTGAAGCATCCCCAGGCCATCGCCGCCGGCGATGTGGATGCCGACGGCGACACCGATCTCTGGGTGGTCCAGTACAAGCTGCCCTATCAGCAGGGGCAGTTCCCCACGCCCTGGTGGGATGCGCGCGACGGGTTCCCCGCATCTCTGCTGCTGAATGACGGCGCGGGCCGCTTCACCGACGTCACCCCGGCCGCAGGGCTGGATCCCGTGCGCCGCCGCCGCAGC
>JAFLEG010000765.1 GCA_017302195.1 Verrucomicrobiota bacterium | reverse complement strand
CGCCGGTACAGGTGTCCCAGCGCGGAGTATACCACCGCATCTCCGGCCGGCGACACCACCACCCCGCGGAGCATCTTCACGTCGAATTCGTCCGGCGCCACCTCCACCGGCACCCGCACCGCCGGCAGAATCTGCCGTTCGCTCCGCACCCGAAAAGGGATCGCCGTCACGGCGCGCGTGGTGGTGTCCAGGCGGTGAAGCCCGCCGCGGGCGTAGAAGACGAGGGATTTTGAATCCGGGGTCCAGGCCATGCCGGGGTACACGCCATGAATCGCCCAGGCCTCCTGCATGTCCCGCTCCAGCCCGTCGTGAAGCTGGCGCACCTCGCCCGAGGCGATGTCCTGGACAAACAGGCAGGTCTGAAACCGCTCCCGCCGCACAAAGGCCACCTGTCGTCCATCGGGAGACGGCGTGGGCCGCACCGCGCCGCCGGGACCCGTGATCCAGCTCTCCGTCTCGCCCCTGACGCGGTCCAGCCGTGAGATGATGTAGATCTGTCCGGTGCTGTCCTTGTTGTACTCAAAGCTGCCGCCCGGGGTGGCATCCCATGAGTAGTACAGATACCGGCCATCGGGGGAGAAGGACGGTTCGCCCACATCCTTCTGCTCGGTCGGTTTGAGGGTCATCTGCACCCCATCCGCAGCCCCGGCATCCACGCCGGCGGCGTCGTAGAGCCAGATCTCGCCGGCCCCCAGGGAACGGCGCGACGAGAAGTGTTTCCGCGCCGCGATCTGCCGTCCGTCGGGGGTCCAGGCCGGGGAGTTCACCAGGCGGAACGACTCGGAGGAAACCTGGGTCAGGCCCGACTCCCTCGGCGGCTGCCCGGCCTCCGCGGTGGCCCGGATCTTCCAGAGGTTGTCCCCGCCGCCGCGGTCGCTGGTGAAGGCGATCCAGGCCCCGTCGGGACTGAACCGCGGCTGCATGTCCCAGGCTAGACCCGAGGTCACCGCCCGGGCATCGCCGCCCGCGATGGGGACCACGTAGAGGTCCCCGAGCAAGTCGAATACCAGCGTCGAGCCGTCAGGGGACACGTCGAGGTTCATCCAGGTTCCCTCGGTGACATCAATCGCCACGGTCGTGGCGTTGGTCATTCCGGGCGGCTTCGTCACGTCCCAGGGCGGTTCCTTGGACTCCTTTCCCTCCGCCTGGGCGGGAGGGGCATTGGTCACGGCGGGTGCCCCTGCCGGCTCCGCCACCAGCAGCCCCGATCCGGCCAGCAGCGTCATCAATCGCCCGAGTCTGCCCAGGATTCCCAGCGCGCGCATTTTCATTTCGACAGCTTGCGGCGGTCCGCCACATGCGGCCCGCACTCCCGGACAGTGGCGATGCCCGGGCGGTTTGGCGAGCGCGCCGCGCCGTCCTCCCGGTGGCGGAGTGACCGGGTTCGCCCAGGAACGCTGCCAGGCCACCTCCGCCGGGCACGGCATCGCCGGCACCGCGCGGGACTTCGTGCCCCGCATCAGGGTCCGGTATTGCATTCAGGATCCCCAGGTGCGCAGCGCGGCCTTGTCTCCGGGGGCCCGGGTGGTTCACGGTTTGTTCATGCACTTCTCCCGCGGTCTTTGTGGGTTCCTGGCGTTTCTGCTGGCCGGTCTGTTGCCGGCTGCTGCCGAGATCTCCGGCTCCCCGCATCCCGGCGCGCAGGTTCCGGGCACCTACCGGGCGGTGGTCACCCGCACCAACCAGTTGGATTACCTCCTGTACCTGCCGAAGGGCTACGATTCGGACGCGGCCAAGACCTGGCCCCTGGTTCTGTTTCTGCACGGGGCGGGAGAGCGCGGCAACGATCTGCAGAAGGTGGCCGTGCATGGCCCCCCCAAGATGGCCGCTGCGGGAACCGAGTTTCCCTTCCTCCTGGTATCGCCACAGTGTCCGGAGGGGCAGGTCTGGGATGACCGTGTCCTCATCGGCCTGCTCGATGAACTGCAGGCGCGGTACCGGGTGGATCCGCGGCGGGTGTACGTCACCGGACTGAGCATGGGAGGCTACGGTACCTGGGCGCTGGCGCAGCGGCATCCGCAGCGGTTTGCGGCGGTGGCCCCGATCTGCGGCGGCGGCGAGCGGATCCGCGCCCTGCTGCCCGCGCAGCAGCAGGCATTGAAGACCCTCGGGGTCTGGGCATTTCACGGCGCCAAGGACAACGTGGTCGTGCTTGCCGAGAGCGAACGCATGGTCGAGGCCTTCAGGAAGGCCGGGGTTTCCGACATCCAGTTGACCGTCTATCCCGAGGCGGGGCACGACTCGTGGACCCAGGCCTACAACGAACCCGAATTCTTCAACTGGCTGCTCAAGCACCAGCGGTGAATTGTTTCAGGGGCCTGAGGGCTAGGGGCTCGGAACGCGGAGGGAGGATATGGATCACCCGGACTGGGAGGGGACACTGGATGCGTTCCCGCGGAGTCGCCGGACGCCCGAGGTATGGAATGCCCGGCGCGAGGCAGGGCTGGATCCGACCGGACGTCGTCAGGGACGCCGCAGGGGACGCGGAACGGCTTGGACTGCGGCGTTCCTGAAAACGTCTTGAAACGGACCACCGCTCCATGCCCTTTCGCACCCTGGAGATCTCTGATGCCCGGTTCGCCTGTGACGGCCT
>JAFLEG010000764.1 GCA_017302195.1 Verrucomicrobiota bacterium | reverse complement strand
GGAGAATGGCGTTCTTCTTCACCACGCCGAACAACACCAGCAGTCCAAGCGCCGAATAGAGGTTCAGGGTGTGACCGGTGATCCACAGGGAGAAGAAGGCAAAGGGCACGGACAGCGGCAGCGACAGCAGGATGGTGAACGGATGCACCAGGCTCTCGTACTGCGCCGCCAGGATCATGTACATGAACACCACCGACAGCGCGAAGGCCCAGAGGAATTCGCGGAAGGTCCGCTCCAGCTCCCGTCCGCGACCCGCAACCCGGGTGGAGTATCCGGGGGGCATGCGCAGGGAGTCCGCCTCGCTCCGGAGGGCCGTCAACCGGTCGGCCATGGCAAACCCGGGAGCAATGCCGGAGCGCAGACTGACCTGCCGCTGCCGATCCAGACGGTCAATGCGTGAAGCCGTTTCGGTGGGCACCAGGCGCACCAGGTTGTCCAGGCGCACCAGGCGGCCCGCCTGATCCGGCACAAACAGGCCGGCGATCACATCGCCATCCAGCCGGTCCGACTCGTCCAGACGCAGCGTCACATCGTAGTCCTCGTTCATCGCCGGATCCCGGAAGCGTGAGACCTCGTCATCCCCGCCGACCATGAGGCGCAGCGCGTCGGCGATGTTGGCCGTGGACACGTTCAGGGCCGCGGCCCGATCCCGGTCAATCACCACCTCCAGCTCCGGCTTGTCCAGCCGCAGGGTGGTGTCGGCATCCTGCAGGCCCAGTTCGGTCGAGCGGTCGCGAAGGGCGTTGGCATAGGCCGAGAGCCGCTCCAGCTCCGGACCGAGAAAGACGAAGTCAATGTCCCAGCGGGAGCCGCCAAAGTTGAAGGACTGCAGGTTGCTCACGCTGATGCGCAGTCCAAAGCGCTTCAGGCGCTGCCGCAGGTCCTGCATCACCTCCCGCTGGGTGCGGTTCCCCTGCCAGGAGCGTTCCGGATGCCCATGCAGCGTCTCGGCGAGCAGGCGGCCGAAGGTGAAGCGCCGCTCGTCAAAGGGCACCAGCCGCACAAAGAGGCGTGCGGAGTTCACCCCGCCGAGAAAGCCGCCACCTGAAGTCGCGAGCACCGTCACCACCCCCGGTGTCCGGGCCACTTCGCGCTCCACCTCCTGCATGGCGGCGTTCATGGAGGCCATGCTGGTGCCCTCCGGGGCCGTGACCGAGACCTCGAATTCCCCCTCGTCAATGTCACTGGGCACATATTCCTGCCGGACGAGCCCGTACAGCGGCACCGACGACGCGACCACCAGTGCCGAGCCGGCCAGCAGCCAGAACCGGTGACGGAGCGAGCCCTCGAGCATCCAAAGGTAACCCCGCTCGATGGCCGCATAGAAACGGGGGCGACCCGCAGCCGCGCCCTGCCCCCCGGGGTGCCCGTTCCGCCGCCGCAGCAGGCGGGCGCTCATCATCGGGGTCAGGGTGAAGGAGACCAGCAGGCTGACCATCACCGCCACCGCCGCCGTGATGCCGAACTGGAAGAGGAAGCGCCCGGAGAGGCTCGACATGAACGACACCGGGACAAAGATCACCACCAGACTGAAGGTGGTGGCCATCACCGCCAGGCCAATCTCCGCCGTGGCCAGCTTCGCGGCTTCAAACGGTCCGTAGCCCTTCTCCTCCACGAACCGGTGGATGTTCTCCAGGACGACGATGGCGTCATCAATCACGATGCCCACCATCAGGACCAGGGCGAGCATGGTGACGCTGTTCAGCGTGAAGTGGAGCGCCCACATCATGCCAAAGGTGGCGATGACCGAGGCGGGAATGGCCACCGAGGCGATGAGCGTCGAGCGCCAGTCGCGCATGAAGGCCAGCACCACCAGGCAGGCCAGCACGGAGCCCAGCACCAGGTGCACGTTGATCTCGTGCAGCGCCTGGTGGATGTAGCGGGACTGGTCGCGGATGATCTCGAAGCGGACATCCGGCGGAAGCTGGGCCTCAAGCTGCGGCAACCGGGCCTTGACGCCTTCAATCACCGCCACGGTATTGGCCCCCGATTGCCGCCGCACCTCCAGGATGACGGCCGGCTCGCCGTTCAGCCGGGTGACGGAGCGCTGTTCCTTGGTGCCATCCTCCGCCCGCCCCACGTCCCGGAGCCGGATGGGATCCCCATTGCGGGTGGCGATCACCAGATCCTCAAACTGCGCTGCCGTGGTCAGCCGGCCTGGGGTTCGCAGCGATTCCTCCCGCACGCTGCCCGTCACATTGCCGCCGGGGATGTCCACATTCTGCCGGTTCAGGGCATCGCGCACCGCGGTGACCGGCAGTCCGTAGGCGGCCAGCCGGCTGGCATCCAGCCACAGGTTCAACGCGCGCTCGGCCCCGCCCTCGATCTGCACCCCGCCCACTCCGGCCGAGCGCTCGATCTGGACCTTGACAAGTTTGTCGGCCAGCTCGGTCAGCTCGCGGAGCGGTCGGTCGCCCGACAGGGACAGGGTCATCACGGGCGCCTGGTCGTTGTCGAACTTGGAGACCACCGGCGGCTGTGCCTCACGGGGCAGACGCCGCACCACGGTCGCGACCCGGTCCCGCACGTCCTGGGCGGCGGTGTCAATGTCCCGGTCCAGCTCGAAGGTCACCATGATGAGCGACGTGCCCGG
>JAFLEG010000763.1 GCA_017302195.1 Verrucomicrobiota bacterium | reverse complement strand
GCCGGTTCAACATCACGAAATCATCTTGCCGATTTGGCGGCCATTTCGGCAAGATGATATCCAACACCGGACGCGGCACTGAACACGGGTGGGGCCGCCCCTTTGCAACTCAGCGGGCGGCGGCGGCGGCGGCCTCGCGGATCACGGCGTCGAAGGCGGGCTTGGGACGATTCTCCCCGTCGAACAGCAAGGGCCTGCCGTTGGCGCGCCAGGACACGGCGTCATTGACGCCCCACAAGGTCACCATCCTCACCGAGTCCTGGTGTTTGAGAAATGCGCGAAACACGCCGGCGTAGGCGTCCGCCAGCTTCTGGTCGGCGTCACTCACCAGCCCCCCCTGGGTGGCGGCGGCGTTCGCGGCGACATCGGCGCCGGTGCCGCGCTGGCCGCCCTGCGCGCTGTTGATGTCGAGTTCAGTGACATGAATGGGCAGGCCCAGCGTCGCCAGTTCGGTCAGCGACCGGTCCATCTGCTCGAACCCCGCGGTGGAGACATTGAGATGGGCCTGGGTGCCGATCGCGTGGAGGGGCACCTTCTGCTCCTGGAGCGAGCGAATCAGCGTGATCAGCTTCCGGATCTTCACCGGGTTCTCCAATCCGTAGTCGTTGTAGCGGAGAATCGCCTCCGGGTCGGCCTCATGGGCGTACTGAAAGGCCTTGGCGATGAAGTCCGGACCGATGATCTCCAGCCACAGGGAATTCCTCAGGACGTTCTCGGGGCCGCCATCGGCGAGGGCCTCATTGACCACGTCCCACACCTTCACCCGGCCCCGGTACCGGCCGACCACGGTGTGGATGTGATCGCGCATCCGCTGAAGCAGTTCCTCACGGGAGGCACGGGGACCGTTGTAGCGGCCGAAGCCACCAACAAGACCGGGGCCGAAGCGGCCGCGTCCGGGCCCGTTGGTCGTGACGGCGTTGGTCCCCACGGCGGCCGGAAGCGGTGCATTGGTGGCGACCGGGGGCGGGTTGGTGCCCGCGAACACCCAGTTTGGAGTCTGGCTGTGCCAGACCAGCGTGTGGCCGACGATCTCCATGCGGTGGCTCAGGGCGAAATTCACGAAGGCGTCCGCCGGTCCGAAATCGTACCCCTCCGCGCCCTCCCGCGGATGGATGAGCTGCCACTTCATGTCGTTCTCGGCGGTCACCTGATTGAACTGCGCCTTGACCAGGGCGATGTCCTGGGTGAGCAGCTCGGCATTCCGTCGGCCGGGAGCGCCCGTGGCCTGGGAGCGGTTGATGGCCGCACCGATCGGAAAGTGCGCGGCGAAGGCTTCCTTCAGCGACGCCGGATGTTCGGCGGCGGATACCGTGGCCGCCGCCATCAGGGCGACCGACAGCAGATGGATTCTGGAGCGGCAATTCATCGCCCCGGTTGCTATCAGGGCTTGCCGTATCGCGCACGCCATTCCCCTGGCGACGTTCCCTCCCATGTCTGGAAGGCTCGAAAGAACGGGTTGCATCCCCGTAGCCCAGCAGGAAGGCGACTTCGCTGACTTCATCGGCAGCCTGCCTCAGGTGGTGGTGCGCCAGCTCCCTCCGAAGATCGGAAAGCAGTCCTTGAAAGATCTCCTTCGAATCCGAAAGACGGCGCTGGCGCGTGCGAACACCCAGGCCGGGCTCCCTGGCGGCGTCTTGCAGGGGCGGGCGGTTGTGGCGGGCGAGCCGCTGCAACGCCTCGCTGAAGGACCGGCTGCAGACGCCGGCGATGGCCACCGGACTGCATCATTGCAATCGCAGTTCCGTCCCGAGCATGAGCCCGACTCCCGGGTCCGGGCTCATTGCAGCACCCCCGTCAGGAAGTGATGAGTTTGGCCGTGGTGATCAGGACTTTCCCCTGCTCGAACTCAGAGACCCGCAGCGCGGCACCTCGCAGTGGCCGGTGAGGGCAGAGTCGCCCCATCCCTTGAGCCAGGTCTAGTCTGGCAGGTCGGCGAGCGCGGACCTGTTCTGAAGGGCGAACTGAAGCAGGGGATGGCTACCCGACAGATTGAGTTTGGCGCAAATGTTGGCCCGGTGGGTTTCAACGGTCCGATGGCTGATGAAGAGTTCCGCTCCAATCTCGCGGCTGGTCTTGTTCTCGGCGATTCGCCGCAGCACGGTCCGTTCCGTCGGGGTGAGGGTTTCAACCCCGGGGGTCTGTCGGCGCAATTGGGTGGCCCGGCGGCCCCGGTTGACCAGCAGCGTCGCCAGCGTCGGCGTGACGTAGTGGTCGCCCCGGGCGGCGCATTTGATTCCGCTGACGATGCCCGACTCGGCGTCGTCCTTGAGGATGTAAGCGCTGACGCCCAGATCCAGCGCCGCCTGGAAGATCTTTTCCGACTTGTGCATGGTGAGCAGAACGACCCGCACCGGCGGCTGGCGCATGAGCAAACGGGCGGCGAGCCCGAGTCCATCCATTCCCGGGAGATCAACATCCACCACGGCCACATCCACCGCCTGGACGCCGACCTGTGGCAGCGCCTCTTCAGCACTGCCCGCCTGACACACAATCTCCAGACCCGGATCCTCCTCGATGATCTGGACCATCCCTCTCCGAAAAACGGGATGGTCATCCACGATCTGGATGCGAAGTTTCTGGTCGTTTGCCATGGTTGGAA
>JAFLEG010000762.1 GCA_017302195.1 Verrucomicrobiota bacterium | reverse complement strand
GGCCAGGCGCCTCGCCGAGGAGCAATACGATCGGTTCCGCGTGCGCCAGGACCGCGAGTTCGAGAGCGACTTCGAGGCCGAGGTGAAGCGCATCGAGTCCAAACGTCCCCGCAGCCCCCGCAAGCGGAAGGAGGAGCCGTGACGAACATACCCCGACACGACAGGCCGTGTTTGAGATGGTCATCGAGCGCGACCTCCTCGACGACGACGACGCTATCTCGCGGGATGGCTGAAACCGCGATCTCGCCCTCTTCCCTCCCGTGGTCCTCGACTCCGACAAGGACACCCAGCTCAAGGAGTAGTGCTCACGGCGAAGCCCGCCGCACGCTGGTGGAGAACCTCTTCGCCCTGCCTTGGGGATGGCTGGTCCCCGCGGAGTGAGGAAGCCGCGGCGCAAACCTCTCGGGTTGAGCCACACCAGGAAGAAGACCTCTGTCGGTCACTTCTTCATTCCCACAGCGACGCACGAACTGCCCGCTTCCGCGGGGACGCGCCTTGCCGTGGGAGGCGGGCTCATTACTGTCGGCGGTATGAGGACGCGATATGTTGTGGCCGCCCACTTCGCCGGGGAATGGGACGAGCCGCGGGTGCGTCGCTGGGCGGAAACCACGCGGGCGCGCCTGGAGGCGCCGTCGGTGACGTTCGGCATCGTCTTCATGAGCCCCCAGTTTTTCGAGGTGGCGTCCGAGGTGCTCGAGGTGCTCCGGGTCCACGCCCGCATCCCGCTGCTGGCGGGCTGCTCCAGCCAGAGCCTGATCGCCAACGGCGAGGAACTCGAGGATCAGGCCGGCTTGGTCCTGCAGTTGTTCCACCTGCCCGACGCCACCGTGCGGGCCGTGCGCTTCGATCAGGAGCAACTGGAATCCCTGAACTCCCCCCTGGAGTGGCCGTCGGTGACCGGCGTGCCGCGGGAATCGGTCCGGGGCTGGATGGTCTTCGCCGACCCGTTCCACCTGGATGCCGAGTCCTGGCTCCGGTCCTGGCACCAGGGCTACGGCGGCGTGCCGGTGGTGGGCGGGCTGGCCAGCGGCCTGTTCGAGCCGCGGCGCACCCAGGTCTATCTGGATGGCGAGGTGTTCGAGGAGGGCGGCGTGGCCCTGGGCGTGGGCGGTGCGGTGAAGATCGAGAGCATGGTGTCCCAGGGATGCACCCCCATCGGTGCGCCCTGGACCATCACCAAGGCTGACCGGAATCTCATCCTGACCATTGCCAACCGTCCCGCCTACAGCGTGCTTCAGGACACCTTTCAGGGCCTCAGTGAGGACGAGCAGCGGCGCGCACAGCGCAATCTCTTCGTCGGATTTGCCAGCAGCGAATACCGCGAGGAGTTCCGTCACGGCGACTTTCTCGTGCGCAACCTGCTGGGTGCCGACGAAAACCGGGGCATCCTGGCGGTGGGAGCCCTGCCCCGGACCGGACAGACCATCCAGTTCCACCGCCGCGACGCGGAGTCGGCGAGCGCGGATTTGTCCGGCTGTCTGGCCGAGGCGCGGCGGCAACTGCACGGCCGCATCGTCTATGGCGGCGTGCTCAGCGTGTGCAATGGGCGCGGCCGCCGTCTCTTCGGACGCCCCAGCCATGATGCGGGCCTGATCCAGGAACAACTGGGTCCGCTGCCGGTGGCCGGATTCTTCTGCAACGGGGAGCTGGGTCCGGTCGGAGGCCACAACTTCCTCCATGGCTACACGGCCTCCCTCGGACTGCTGGTCCGAGACTGAAGCCCCCGGTCGCCGATCTCCCCCGCCCCGCCCTGATTGTGGACTCCACCGCCCCCGCCTTGACCGCCCCGCCTGTCGTTCCCGAATCCTGGATTCTCTGCCCGGACATCATGCAGCGCCTGGATTTCCCCGCGCTGTTCGGCAATGAATACCCGGTGGAGCTGGAACTCGGGGCCGGCGATGGCTCCTTCCTCGCGCAATGGGCGGCGGCAGTCCCGGATCACAACTTTGTCGGTGTGGAGCGACTGCTGGGCCGCCTGCGGAAGCTGGACCGCAAGGCGCGGCGCGCAGGGCTTCGGAACCTGCGCTGCCTGCGGGTGGAGGGTTCCTATGTCCTGGAATGGATGGTCCCGCAGGGATCCCTTGCCGGCCTGCACGTCTATTTCCCGGACCCGTGGCCCAAGCGCCGGCACTGGAAACGCCGGCTGATCCAGCGCCGGTTCGCCGAGTTGGCCGCGGCGGCCCTGGTCTCCGGCGGCCATGTCTTCCTCCGCACCGATCATGAGGGATACTTCGAGGCCATCCAGGAAGCCTTTGCCGGCATGCCCGAGTTTCGCGCGGTTCCGGTCCCCCAATCCCTGCTCGCGGTGACCACGGACTTCGAACGGGACTTCAACGCCCAGGGCATCCCGACACGGCACGCGACCTACGAGCGCCGGTAGGTGAGGAACAGCTCGGCGCCGCGGGCGCGACGGTTGACCAGTGTCAGCCGCGCGGCGTCGGCGAGGTGCGGAATGCCCTCGCCATCGGCGAGGGTGGGAGCGGTCCGGCCGCCCACCAGCAGCGGGCAGAGGGTGAGGTGCACCTCGTCCACCAGCCCGGCTTCAAACAGGGCGGCGTTGAGTTCCCCGCCGCCTTCGACCAGCAGGCGCCGGACGCCCCGCTCG
>JAFLEG010000761.1 GCA_017302195.1 Verrucomicrobiota bacterium | reverse complement strand
TCCCTGGAGCAGAAGGCATGCAAGACGTCGTGGCTGCCTTTCGGCCTGAAGCTGCGGCTGGGAGACCTGGTGATTGGGGACCACATGATCCATGAAGCACCTGCGGATGAAGTCTCGGCGGCAAGGAGCATCATTCAGGAACGGCATCGCGCATCCCATTGGAGTTTGGGTCGTGGTTCGCCGGACTTTTATCTGGTGACAACGGACACCTGATGCTTTCCGCAGTTCGCCCTGGTGGTTTCAGACATTCGATTCCTCGGGCTCTTGGTCTCCGTTGCACGGTGGGCAGATCCCGCGGTACACGAGGTTCCATTCAGGAAACGCCCATCTGACATCGGCAATGGCCCCACGAGACCCGGTTGAAGAACTGGGGGCAACGATGAGGACCAATGGTCAACGGCCATTCATGGTCGTTCGGACCATCCTCCCCCTATCTGGGTTGAGATCGGCCGACGCCCACGCAGATCCAATGGCGGGTGTCGCGGGCGAAGACCGCGCCGCCGGCGATTGCGAATGGGGCGCGGGCGCCGCGTCCCAGGATCTGGGCGCGCGCGGCCGGACGAAACCCGTCCGGCGTGGCGGGCGCGACCAGCAGTTCGCCGGATTCGAGCAGGATCACCAGATCGCCGGCTGCGAGCACCAGCGATCCGGGCCCGAGGTCTTCCTGCCGCCACACCACCCGGCCGGTGGACCACTCCACGCAGCGCAGTTCCGCGCCGCGTTCCTGCCGCCCGTGAAACCCGTACAGGTGCCCCGCATGCAGCACCGGCGTGGCGAAGTGTGCGGACAGGGACTCGTCACCCGACCACACCGTCTTCAGCGTGTCGCCCTGACGCCGAAGCAACACGGCTCCCGTACCGTAGCTGGCCGTCAGGAAGATGTCGTCGCCCTGCACCAACGGGCTGGCGGCGTTGACCGAGGCGCCCATGCGGGATCGCCACGGGAAGCGATACCGCTCCTCGCCGGAGGGCATCGAAACACCCAGGAGGCCCTCGCGGTTGAAGAACAAGGCCAAGCCGGCCGAGGCGCCGGTTCCCGGGACCGGTGACGCGTATCCGGCCTCCTGATCGGTCCGCTTCCACCGCAGTTTCCCCAAGCTCGTGTCCCAGGCCGCGACGCCGGCGCCCTCCCGGCCTCCCACGTTGAGCAGCACCTGGTCCCCGATCACCAGCGGTGAGCACGCGAATCCGAAGAATCCAGGATCGGCCTGGAACTCTACGCGGGTGTCCACATCCCAAAGCAGCCGGCCGTCCACCAGATCCCGCGCCCAGAGGTGGCCGTCGGCGCCCCAGAGGAACACCCGTCCTTCGGCGATGCAGGGCGTGGAGCGGGGCCCGTCACCGGATCCCATCTCGTCGGAAAAGGTCGTGGGCTGGCGCTGGGTCCACAGTCGCTTCCCACTCAGAACATCCACGGCGGTGACGGTGTCCTCGGCCTCCTCCTTGGAGAACAGCACCGCCCGGTCTCCAGCCACCACCGCGCCGGCGAAGCCGGCTCCGGCGTCCACACGCCATCGGCGGGCCGGGCCGGCGGTCGGCCAGGGCGTGGTGACGGCGTCCGGTGTGGTGCCATTGCGCGCGGGGCCGAGAAACTGCGGCCAGTCGGCGGCCTCCAGAGCGTGGGCCAGGACCACGCACAGGCTAAGGAGTGCGAATGCCATCCGCCAGCGGAAGGTCATCCACGCGGAAAGCAGTAGATGCAAAAGTAACATGGGAGTCTTGTTGCCTCGTGCGCACCCATGCAGGCCGCCGTTTGGCGAACACCCACGAAGTCCTAGGAGTTCTCGGCCTTCGGCGCTCCGGCGTCAATTCCGTGGGTTCCCCTCTTGTCGAAGAATCCCTGAAACCTCAAAAGCCATTGACATGACAGTCCAGATTCAGGATTTTCAGATAATTGCTAATGAAAACAACCTACGCGCCACTCAAATCCTTAGTTCTTCTGGCGACCCTCACCAAAGTAAGTTCCGAGCCGGTCCCCATTCGCAATCCAAGCTTTGAGGACTTGACTGGGCCTCCGAGCACAGAGTTTTTCGACGAAACGGGTCGGTTAAAAGTTGGGAAATTCACCCAAGTTTATTTCGGCACCTTTCAGGGAGGACTTCGATCCGGAGCTCCTGTGCCTGGATGGCACCTGTCCTACGGAGGTACATCCACCCCTGGTGGGTCAGCGTTTGATAGCGCCCCCGATGGCAATAATTTTGTCTACCTCGGCTTGGATTCGCCTAATGGGTGGGCGACTGGTGAGCCGTCTCTATCACAGACACTTTGTCGACGACTGAAGCAGGGTCGTTACACCCTGCGAGTATCGGTTGGAGACTCTCGGAATGCGAACCCTGGAGGTTACCGGGTGCAGTTGCGTGCCGGTGGATCAATAGTGGCGGAGGATAACAATTCTCAGGTGGTTGGGAATGGTCAGTTTATTGAATCAACTGTTGAAGTGGACGTGCCTGCGAACCATCCTCAAATCAATCAATTCCTCGAAATCTGGCTTGGGGCGGCCTTCCCTGCAGGGCAATCAAGGTTCACGTACTTCGACAAAGTATCCCTGGACGGTCCTCCATCAGAGTGTGAGCGATTCGCCGACTCCATCACGGACTTCTCTACGACCC
>JAFLEG010000760.1 GCA_017302195.1 Verrucomicrobiota bacterium | reverse complement strand
GGAGAATTCCCTGGTGGTCAAAATCTGCGCCTACGAGACGCCCTTCTACGTCACCCACCGCTTCCGGTTCGACGGCGACCAGTTGATACGCGATTCCGAGGTCAACGTGGGCTTTGGATCCACGCAACGTCCGCAGCTCACCGCACAACGGCAGTGACTGGAAGCTTCAGTTCGACCGGACCACGGCCCGGATGAACAGGCTGCCGCCGGCCTCAGGGATCGGGAGCACCACGGTGGCGGGACCGCGATAGGCGCCCTGCTCGGCCCAGTCTCCCGTCAGCGATCCGGTTTCCGCCGTCCAGGACACCTCCGGGGCGACCGTGAATCGCACCTCAAGGCCGGCGGCCGTGCGGGAGTATCCCAGCACCTGGGGAACGGGCTCCGGATCGGAACGTCCCGGAGATCCCCGAAGGGCAAAGCTGGCCCTCCAGTGCGCGGGATCGCTGAGGTCCTGCGGTCCTCCCCACCGTGGCACCAGTGAAAAGCCATCCCCATCCGCCTCGACCGGCCACGGCGGATCATCACCGTAGGTGACGCGGAACACCTCGCTGCCGCCCGGAGTGGTGCGCAGCACCAGGGTCTCGCCGCCATTGTCCAGGGAACCCTCGAAGGGGCCGAATACCGGCTGATCGGCGGCCAGTCCGTGCCACTCGCGAAACGCGGCGACGTCGGTGGTGCGGATCAGGAGGGCGTAACCACCGGCGGCCAGGACGCTGTTGGAGGGGAAGGTGTAGGAGATGCCCTCGGTGAAGCTCGCGCCGTCCAGGACCAGCGGATCCGCCACATGCGCGTGGTGCAATTCCAGGAACTCGAATCCCTCCGGCGGCGGATTGTACATGATCTCGGTCAACCGCAGGTCCCGGGTCAGCACCCCGGCGCCCTCGGGGTCCCCCGCCGTGAACTCCACCGGATCCGACCAATGGCTGGTCCGTCCTTCGGCATCGGTATGCCGGACCCGGACGCGGTAGAGCCGCCCCACCCTCAGCGACTGCGGCGGCACCTGGACTTCGTCCCCCGGCGGCACCAACTCCGGGGTCTCCCAGACCGACTGGATCTCGTAGGCCATGGGCGTGGCGGGATCCCAGCCGGGATGTCCGGTGCGGCTCACCTCGGCCACCCGCCATCGGGTGGAGCGGTGCGGCGCCGCGCCCTGATAGGACTCGGCGCGGAAGGTCAGGCGGTTGACCGGGAAGCCCTGCGGACCCTCATGACGAATGCGGGGCGTTGCGGGCAGATCCGCCTCGGCGCTCAGGGTGTCGAGGGAGAAGCTGCTATTGGTGGCGCGGTACCGCACGTAGTTCTTCATCAACTGCGGCCCGCCGGCGAAGGTCCGCGTGACTCCCAGTCCTCCGGGGAACCGGTAGAAGCGTCCCTGCCCGGACTTCTCCAGAAGGACCAACGCGGTGTTGGTCATCACCGGATTGTAATCCCATTGCGCGCGGTCGGCATCCACCAGGCTCCAGGAAGCCGTTCCCCGCAACCGCAGGGCGTACTCGTCAATCAACCGGTGGGCTTCGTCCGTGTTCCACAGCAGGTCGCGCACCTCACGGACGCGGTTACGGAATTCGCGTGCGATGGCCGGACGCAACGGTTCCCGGCTGAAGTTCGAAAGCACCCGGCTCTTGAAGGGTTCGTCGCCTCCGGTGCGTCCGGACCGGTACATGTTGTCCGCCCAGGTTAGGTCAAAATCCCAGGGGATGACCATCCAGCGGCGATCCACGGGATTCCGGTAATAAAAGTAGTTCTTCCCGTCCGCGATGTCGTAGTGATGGATCGCCTGAACCCCGATCTGATAGTTGTAGTAGGCTTCCAGATTCAGGTTCTCCCGCCACCAGTCGTCGGGCAGTTGGGCATGGCTGGGTGGGGTGTAGGTATTGAGAAAGGCGGAAAGATCGGAGGAATCCACCGGACCGTCCGGGCCCAGGTTGTTGGGCTCCCCGAAACCATTCTCCATCTTGTAGAAGCTGCCATCCGGCAGTCCGTGCTCGTCGAGGAACCGTCCGTCCAACTGCTCGATCGCCAGATACAGCCCCCAGAAATCGCCGTCGTACTGGGATCCAGGCGCCGTCTCGAATGGCTCATCCACGATGCGAAACTGGGCGAAGGCCGTATGAGACGCCGGCAACCCGAGCAGTTGAAAGAGGCGGAAGCCGACGCTCTCAAACAGTCCCTGCTCGCCGCGGTGGAGATAGTCCCCCTGCTGGATGCAGGCACCCAGGTTCAGCTTGGTCCACGGGGTGCCGATGGGACGCCCCCAGTTGTCGCGGGCCTGGAAATCGTGCCCGCGATGGAAATCGAACTTCCACATGTTCTTGCCCATGGCGTAGCGCCAGACGCCGCCGCGCGGTCGAAACCGGACATGATCGTACACGCGGCCGTCATAGACCAACGTTCCCGACCAGAAATACTCGTCGCCGTGAGACCGGTCGCGCCAGGTGGCATCCTCCACCGCCTGTCGGCGGGCGATGAGGTGATACACGGGAAGCCGGTTCATTTCGGCGACGTCCACGGTGAAGGGGGTCCCAGGGTCGCCGGCGGCCCCCGGACGGATGGCACCGCTCCACGCGGGCACGCCGTCGTAGATGAAGCAGGCGAAATTGGGCTGCGGATC
>JAFLEG010000759.1 GCA_017302195.1 Verrucomicrobiota bacterium | reverse complement strand
AAGCTGCGCATCATGGGCTCGGCCGCCCTCGCGCTGGCGTACGTCGCCGCCGGACGCTTTGACGCCTACGTGGAGCGGGGCATCCGGCTCTGGGACATTGCGGCCGGCGGATTGATCATCGAGTCGGCCGGCGGACGGTTTGAGCGGAAGGAGATCGGTTCCGACGGCCGGATTGCCCTCACCGCATCCAACGGCCGCGCTGGAAAGGCGCTTCGCCGCTGGCTCTGACTTCCTTCCATCCGCGGGCCTGACGGGCGACGTCATGAGGACTTTTGTTCATTGCCTTCAGTAAAGGTGTCCTCGATTTGGGGGCGTTGGCACGCCAGACTTTTTGCCTCAATGCGGATGAATCCCATGCCACGTCCACGCTGCCTGGCCGCCGTGCTGACCGCCCTCCTCGCCGTGTCCATGCCGGCGCATGGCGGGACCCTGATCCGCATCGGGACCCCCTTCGGCCCGCTGCTGGCGGAACTGTATGACGAGGAAAAGCCGGCCACGGTCCGCAACTTCCTGCGCTATGTGGAGTCGGGCTTCTGGGCCGACCTCTTCGCCTACCGGCTGGATCCGGGATTCGTGATCCAGGCGGGCGGCTATGTGGCGGTGGAACGCGACACCCCCAACGCGGCCTTTGTGCGCATTCCCCGGTTCGACCCGGTGACCAATGAGTTCGCCACGGGGCCCCGGCTCAGCAATGTCCGCGGCACCCTGGCGATGGCCAAGCTGGGCAACCAGCCCGACTCCGCCACCGCCGAATGGTTCATCAACCTGGGGGACAACTCGTCGGAACTGGATGACCAGAACGGAGGGTTCACCGTGTTCGGCCGGGTGATCTCCGGGGACGGGATGCTGGACGTGTTCAATACCTTCACCTGGCGCAAGTCCCTGGAGGCGCAGTCCACGAACCGGCTCTACCAGGTCGGCGACTCCCCGCCCTTCAATCGGGACCCGCCGGCCTTCCCCGTCCTCCAGGTCCTCGCCAACACGGGGCAGTTGTTCACCAACCTGCTCACCCTGGAGGTCGGCATCGTGACGCTCGCGGCGCGTCCGATGGATGGCCCCCTCCAGGGCATCACCTGGTCGGCACCCCCGGGGGTGGAGCAACGGGTGGAGGCGGCCGGGGACCCCGCCGGACCGTGGCGCGTGCTCTGGTCGGGGATTCCGGTCCCGCCCCGTCCGTCGGTGAACGATCCGGACCCCGGAACCGGTCCACGATTCTACAGGATTCGAATCGGTGACGAACTGCCACCCACCGACTGACTGCGTGGCCGAACCGGACGGATGCCTCCGCATCACGGAGGGGCGAGTGGGCCTGGAGAAGACCGCAAATGACCGATCGCCGGGGTTGGCAGTGGGGCGGCTTCGGGATGCCGCGGCCGGCGAGGCGGGGAGGAGTCAGCCCGGTGACGGTCGTGTGATCCTTCAAAAGCCGGTTTTCTGGCTCGCACGGTGGCCGGACCTCGCCTTTGCTGGCCGGTCATGAGCCGTTGGTGGTGGCTGTTGCCCGCGATCCTGGTCGGCGTCGGCGTCCTGGACGCCGACGATCCGAAGCCGCTGTCCGTGCGGGACCGGGCGATTGCCGCGTGGCGGGCCCGCAATTACACCAATGCCATCGCCCTGGCGTCCGAGGCCATCTCCGCCGAGCCCAAGGATCCCCGGTTGTGGAACTTCCGCGCCCAGATGCGGGCCATCCTGGGGGATTCGGGAGGCGCCATTGCGGACTTCGGGGAGGCGCTGCGCCTCGCGCCCGACTCGGCGACGCTTCATCAGGAGCGGGCGATCGTGCAGTTCAAGGCGGGCCGGATTCCCGAGTCGCTGGAGGACTTTGACCGCGCCAACACGCTGGATCCCCAGCGGGCCGCCCAGAACTGGCAGCGTGGCCTGGCGCTGTACTACGCCCGGCGCTACGCCGACGGCCGGAAGCAGTTCGAACTGCACCGCTCCGTCAATCCAAACGATGTCGAAAACGCGGTCTGGCATTTCGCCTGCGTCGCCCGTTTGGAGGGGCTGGAGGCCGCCCGGGCGGCGCTCATGGAGATCCGCGGGGACAGCCGCATCCCCATGGCCGAGGTGCATGATCTCTTCGCCGGGGAGGCGGAGGTCGAGGACGTGCTGGAGACGGCACGCGCCGAGGAGGCGGGGACGCCTGCCCGCGCCATGGCGGAGTTCTATGCCTGGCTGTACCTGGGGCTGTACCACGACCTCCATGGCCGTCACGATGCCGCCCTGAACTCGCTCCGCGAGGCCGTAAAATTTGCCCAGCCCGGGGACTACATGGGCGATGTCGCCCGGATTCACCTGCAACTGCTCGAAAAGTCCCCCGCCCCCGCAGCTCCCTCCACCAACGCTCCGTCCGCCCCCAAGCTCACCACTCCATGACGTCCGCTCCCGAAGAAGGCTCCCCAGATCCCAAACCGCGTCCGCCCAAAAAGGGCGAACCCTGGCCGAAGCGGTTTACCTTCACGCCGGACGGCTCCATGAGCTTCGTGAAGCATGACGCACGTCCCCAGCGCCGTCCGGGACCCGGCCGCGGTCCGGGGTACGGAGGGCCACGGGGCGCGGGACCGGCGCAGCGCGACTTTCGCGGGCCGCCCCGGCGTCCGGAGTACGACGCC
>JAFLEG010000076.1 GCA_017302195.1 Verrucomicrobiota bacterium | reverse complement strand
GCCGGAACTCGTAGCGCGGTTCCGGTGGAGCGGGCGGCGCGTCCGCACCGCTCGCGATCCCCAGGGCCAGTCGCAGGCAGACGGCGATGGAGACACTCCAGGAAACATGAGGCCGGAAACGCATGGTGGTTTAGAAATGCCTGTCCAGGCCCGGCAGCGCAACCCGGGAGACGGCGAACCGCGGGCCCGCGAAGTGCGCGCCCCGCGGGGCGTCACCGCGCCGAGGCGAGATGGAAGGCGCGGAACAGCCGGAGGGCGCCGTAGTCCACACGGCCGGCCAGCACGCCGTGCGCGCCGCTCAGCGTCGCCCAGCCCGCCTTCTCGAAGGCATCCCGCATGGCGGCGGCCTCCGCCGGAGTGAAGGCGTGGCCGGGATCCAGGCGCTCGCCGGCCTCGATGGCGCTGGCCAGGTGCCCTGACACCGTCCCCGTGGTCAGCCCCCGCCCCTGGGCAATCGTGGCGAGGTCCTGTCCGGACCGGAAACGCCGGACGCTTTCCAGCACGGTCTCGGTGAGCAGCTCGCCGCGTGACTTCCGGGCGGCGACCGGCGCCACCAGTCCGGGGTCGTCGGCGAAGATCTGGCGCGGATTTGCCTGCACATGTGCACGGATCTCCTCCAGAAACGGCGCGCCGTAGTTGCGGAGCTTGTTCGCCCCCACGCCGGAAACGGCGCCGAACTCGGATTCCGTCACCGGATAGGTGCGCGCCATGTAGCGCAGCGAGGTGTCGCCAAAAACAATGTACGGCGGCACGCCCTCGCGGTCGGCGAGGTCCTTGCGCAACTGGCGCAGCTTCTCAAACAGCACCTCGTCACAGGCGATCGTGCCGGAGCGTCCGGAGGCGGCCGGGGCGGCATCCCGCGGACGGGTGAGGGTGATCCGCCGCCGGTCCTTCAGCGCCAGCATGCCCTCCGCGGTGACCTCCACCGTGGGAAACCCTCCGGCATTCTGGGCGAGTAGCCCCTGGCGCATCAGCTCCCGGGCAAACGCCGCCCACTCATTGCGGGAGTGTTCGCGTCCGATGCCGAAGGTGGTGAGCTCCTGATGCCCCCACTGGCGCACCTTCTCGCTGTCGCTGCCGGTGAGCACGGCCACCACATGGTTGAGCCCGACGGTGAAGCCGCTCTTCTGGCGGATGCGGTACACGCAGCTCAGGAGCTTCTGCGCGGACACCGTGCCGTCAAAGGTGGCGCGCGGACTCAGGCAGTTGTCACAGGACCGGCAGTTGTCCCCGGGATACTCCTCGCCGAAATAGTCGAGCAGCGTGACCCGGCGGCATTCGCCGCATTCCGCATAGTGGATCATCGTCTGCAGTTGCTCGGTGGCGATGCGGCGCTCGTCCCCGTCGGGCTTCTCCTCGATGAAGCGGCGCTGCTTGATGACATCGGCGGCACTGTACAGCAGCACGCACTCGCCCGGCAGGCCGTCACGTCCGGCCCTTCCGGTCTCCTGATAGTACCCCTCGACGTTCTTCGGAAGGTCGTGGTGGATCACGAAGCGGACGTTGGGCTTGTTGATGCCCATGCCGAAGGCAATGGTGGCGCACACCACCCGCACCTCGTCGCGGAGGAACCTTTCCTGCGTCTGAGACCGGGCCTCCTTCTCCATGCCGGCATGGTAGGGCGCCGCCCGGATGCCATCGGTCACCAGCTTGGCCGCCAGCCCATCCGCACCCGCGCGGCTCGCGCAGTAGATGATGCCCGGGTCCTTGGGGCGCGCCTTCACAAAGTCCAGGATCTGCCCATAGGCGCGGGTCTTGGGCTCCACCCGGTAGGTCAGGTTGGGACGGTTGAAACTGGCGACGTACACGCCCGGGTCCCGCAGGTGGAGCTGGGACACGATGTCCTTCCGCACCCGGTCGGTCGCCGTGGCCGTCAGGGCCATGAAGGGCACGTCCGTCAGACGCTCCCGCAGGGTCCGAAGCTGCCGGTATTCCGGACGGAAATCGTGACCCCATTCGCTGATGCAATGGGCCTCATCCACCGCCACCGCGCACACGCCCCAGCGGTTGAGGTCATCCAGCAGGGTTCCGGCCATGAGCCGCTCCGGTGCGAGGTACAGGAGCCGGTATTCCCGCGCGTTGAGCCCGCGCCAGCGTTCCCGGCGATCCTCCTCGGAGAGCGACGAATTCAAAAAGGTGGCGGCCACGCCGTTGGCGCGCAGGGCGTCCACCTGGTCCTTCATCAGGGCGATCAGCGGTGAAATCACCACGGTCAGGCCCGGACGCACCAGGGCCGGCAGTTGAAAGCACAGCGACTTCCCGCCGCCGGTGGGGAGCAGGGCAAAGACATCCTTCCCCGCCAGCAGGTCGCGGATGATCTCCTCCTGAAACGGCCGGAAGGCGGGATAGCCGAACACCCGCTTCAGCGTGGCGAGCAGCGAATCGGAGGACGCATCGAGCACGCATCCGTTGTACCGCCGACATCCCGGTCCGCCAAGGGGCAGCCGGAGTTTCGGACCTCCCCAAAATCAAGGACGCCGTCGCACCCGCATCCTGCAGTCTATTCGCCCAGCAGCCGCCGGGCGGCGGGCGGGAAGCGGTCCATGTCCACCACGGTCAGGAAATCAATGGTGCCAAAATCCCGGTCAATCGCCGGCGGGCCGCAGATCTTGGACCCGAAGGACAGATAGGCCCGCAGCAGCTTGGGGATCTTGGGGGCCGAGTCGGCGACGCGATCCAGCGGACACCGGTACTTCTCGGTGGGCACGGTGCGGAAGGCCGGTTCCACCAGGTGATCACGGCTGAGGTCGAGGTAGGCGGCGGCCCCGACAGCCGGGTCGAGCGAGGTGAGCGAACTGCACCCGACGAAATACCGGGTGCCGTGTTCCCGGCCATATTGGGCCACCCCCTGCCACAGCAGTCCCAGCACCGGGAGATTGCGGTGCTCGCTGTGCACGCAGGCCCGGCCCAGCTCCACGATCTGGTCCCGTACCGGACGGAACGGGGCAAAGTCGAACTCCTGTTCCGAATAGAAGCCCAGATGCCGGGCCGCGCTGGCCCCGGACTGCAGCCGGTAGGTGCCCACCACCTCGCCGGTGGACTTTTCCTCGACCAGGAGATGGTCGCAGACCGCGTCAAACGGATCCTCGTCCCGGAGCGTGGCGTAGGACTGTTCCAGCCCCTCGTTGAGTTCCAGGTTGAACACCAGGAAGCGCAGGGTCTGCGCCGCGCGCACGTCCTCTGCCGACTGCGCACGGCGCAGACGGTACGGAATCTCCGCCCCGGTGCGCGCGAGCATGCGCGAACCAAGCTCGCCGCGTCCGGCGGCGGATGGGGAGGTGTCGGGCGGCGACGTCATCCTCGGCATGAATGCAGGCTGCCGGGCTCCGTGGCAAGCCCGCACGTGAATTCGGGACGACGCACCGTGACGGTCCGGAAACGGCGGGTCACGACGCCAGGGCGCCCTCGGCCGCCCCCTCGGCGGCCGCCGGCTTCTTCTGGGAGAACACCAGCTTGTCCGTTTCGGCCGACACGTACACCGGCTCGCCCTCGATCAGGGTGCCGCGGAGGATCTCCTCCGCCAGCGGGTCCTCCAGGTACTTCTCCACGGCCCGGCGCATCGGACGCGCGCCGTACTGCGGATCAAACCCCTTCTCGATAAGGAACTCCCGGGCCTTGTCGTCGAGATGCACCGGCACGTTGCGGCGGGCGATGCGCTCCAGGATTTTCTTCACCTCCAGCTCCAGAATCTGCACCAGCTCGGGCTTGCCCAGCGTGCGGAACACGATGATGTCGTCGAGGCGGTTGAGGAACTCCGGCCGGAAGAACTTCTTGGCCTCGTCCAGGATCCGGCCGCGCATGAGGTCGTAATCCTGGCTGTCGCTCTGCTTGGCGAAGCCCATGGTGGTGTTCTTGCGCAGCACGTCGGAGCCGACGTTCGAGGTCAGGAGGATGATGGTGTTCCGGAAGTCCACCTGACGTCCCAGCGAATCGGTCAGCTTTCCCTCCTCCAGGATCTGGAGGAGCATGTTCATCACGTCGGGATGCGCCTTCTCGATCTCGTCGAAGAGCACCACGGAGTAGGGCTGGCGCCGCACCTTCTCGGTCAACTGGCCGCCTTCCTCGTAGCCCACATAGCCCGGCGGGGAACCGATCAGCCGGCTGACGGTGAACTTCTCCATGTACTCGCTCATGTCGAGCTGGATGAAGCTCTGGGCGGAACCGAACATCTGCTCGGCCAGGGTGCGCGCGAGCAGGGTCTTGCCCACGCCGGTCGGCCCGAGCAGCGCGAAGCAGCCGATGGGACGCTTGGGATCCTTGAGGTCGGCCCGGGCCCGGCGCAGCGAGCGGGCAAGGGCGACCACGGCATCCTTCTGGCCGATGACCACCTTCTCCAGCTCCTGCTCGACCATGAGCAGCTTCTGGGTCTCGGTCTGGCCCATGCGCTGCAGCGGAATGCCGGTCCACTTCGCGACCACGTGCAGGATGTCATCCTCGCTGACCTGCACCCGGCGCTCCTCCTTGTTGGTCTTCCACTCGCCCAGGATCTTTTCCAGCCGCTCCTTGGTCGCCTTTTCCCGGTCGCGGAGCTGGGCCGCACCCTCGAAGTCCTGGTCCTTGATCGCCTGCTCCTTCTTCTGCTTCAGCGCCTCGATCTCCGCCTCGATGTCCTTGACGTTGGGCGGGCGCTGCATGGCGCCGATGCGCGCCCGGGCGCCGGCCTCGTCCATGACGTCAATGGCCTTGTCCGGCAGGTACCGGGCGGTGATGTAGCGGTCGGACAGGCGCACGCAGGCCGTGATGGCCTCCGGCGCGAACTCCGCCTTGTGATGCTCCTCGTACTTCGGCTTGAGCCCGTTGAGGATGGTGATGGCGTCCTCGACGCTCGGCGGCTCGACCTTGACCGTCTGGAAGCGGCGCTCCAGCGCGGAGTCCTTCTCGATGTACTTGCGGTACTCGTTGAGCGTGGTGGCGCCCACGATCTGCAGCTCCCCGCGGCTCAGTGCGGGCTTGAAGATGTTGGAGGCATCCATCGTGCCCTCGGCCGAGCCGGCACCCACGATGGTGTGCAGCTCGTCAATGAAGAGGATGATGTTCCGGGACTTCTTGATCTCGTCCATCACCGCCTTGATGCGCTCCTCGAACTGGCCGCGGTACTTGGTGCCCGCAACCATGAGCGCCAGGTCCAGCGTGATCACCCGGCGGTCGGCCAGCAGCTCCGGCACGTGGCCGCGGGCGATCTCCTGGGCGAGCCCCTCGACGATGGCCGTCTTGCCCACCCCGGCCTCGCCCAGCAGCACCGGATTGTTCTTGGTGCGCCGGCACAGGATCTGGATGACCCGCTCGATCTCCGGCTGGCGTCCGATCACCGGATCCATCTCCCCTTTGCGCGCCAGCTCGGTAAGGTCGCGTCCGAACGCCTTCAACGCCGGCGTCTTCACCGCCTTGCGCCCCTCCTCCGACTTGCCGGCCTTCACCGGTTCGCTGGGCGTCTCGGCAGCCCCCTCCTCGCCTTCGCCGGCCTGGAATCCGGGATCCAGCTCCTTGAGGATCTCCTGCCGGCAGGCCTCGATGTCCACATCGAGCGTCTTGAGCACCTTGGCCGCCACGCCGTCGCCCTCGCGGAGCAGCCCGAGCAGGATGTGCTCGGTGCCGACATAGGTGTGATTGAGCGCCTTGGCCTCCTTGGCGGCGAGGGCGAGCACCTTCTTGACCCGCGGGGTGTACGGGATGCTGCCCGAGGCCTTGGTCTGCTCGCCGCTGGTCCGGACCTCCTTCTCCACTTCCTGGCGGACATTGTCGAGGTCGAGCCCCATGCGCTGCAGCACATTCACGGCGACGCCCTGGCCGAGCTTGATGAGGCCCAGGAGCAGGTGCTCCGTGCCCACATAGCTCTGGCTGAACCGGTCGGCCTCCTTGCGGGCCAGGGCCAGGACCTGCTGCGCGCGCGGGGTGAAGTTGTTCAAATTCTCGTCGCTCATGGTCTGCGTGTGCAACACCGCCGGAAACTCCGGCGTTTTACGCTGGTTGGAATCTGGGGATTTGTGACGGGAAGGTCAAAAGTTCTTGGCGGAGGGGCGGCGCGTCAGGTCTGGGCCTCGTCGGGGGGCGCTGAGGACGCGGGGGACGGCGAGGGCGCCGGCGGCGGCTCCGGCATCGGCACCGGCGCCATGCGGGACCGAAGCATGGCCGCCCGCACGGTGTCCCGCTGTTCGGCGTCGAGCTTCTCGGGATGCAGCGTCTGCAGGTGCGCCGGCTGGCTGGCCAGGAACAGCTCGTCCACCAGCGCCCGCTCCACCCCGCGGAACATGCCGAGGTCGGTGCCCAGGCGCAGCAGGCTGAGCAGGTTCATGGTTTCCTTGGATGAAATGCTGTGCGCGTGCCGCAGGATGCCGTAGGCGCGTCCGATGTGGTTGAAGAGCACGGTGGGCTTCTTCTCCAACTGGGCCAGGCGCGCGTTGTCCTCGTGCTCGATGATCTGGAGGACCACCTTGTTCAGGCGCTCCACGATGTCGGTCTCCGGCTCGCCGAGGGTCTGCTGATTCGACACCTGGAAGATGTTGCCCAGCGCCTCGGTGCCCTCGCCATACAGGCCCCGCACCGCGAGCCCGAGCTTGTTCACCGCCTGGATGATCTGGTTGATCTGCTCGGCCAGCACCAGGCCCGGCAGATGCAGCATGGCGCTCACGCGGATCCCGGTGCCGAGATTGGTGGGGCAGGCGGTGAGGTAGCCGTAGGGATCCGAATAGGCGAATTCGACCCGCTCCTGGAGCGCGGAATCCACGGTATCGAGCGCCACCCAGGCCTGCTTCAACTGCAGCCCCGGCCGCAGCGCCTGCATGCGCAGGTGATCCTCCTCGTTGACCATCACGCAGAGGCTTTCCTCGCGGTTCAGCACCAGGCCGCTGCCGGCGTTCTTCAGGGCGTGGTCGCGGCTGATGAGGTGGCGCTCAACCAGGATCTGCTTGTCGAGCGAGGTGAGCTTCTCCATGCCCTCGGCGAACGGCTCGGGCGACATCTGCGGCAGCCCGGCCACCACCGGCACCAGCATCTCCAGGGCCTTCACCCGGTCCGCCTTGCGGGCATGGCCGGGAAACGGAAACTGGGTGACGTTGCGGGCCAGGCGGACCCGCGAGGACAGCACGATCTTGTCGTGGGGACCGCCGCGGCGGCAGGCTTCGGCGGGGGGGATGAGGAACTCGAGGATCTTCATGGCGGGACGGGAGGGCTCCGGGGCGCTCATGGGGTGGTGGTCCGGGCCTGCTTGATCTGGTCGCGGAGGCTGGCGGCGGTCTCGAAATCCTCGCGGCCGATGGCCGCCTTCAGGTCCGCCTCCAGCCGGGCCAGGGCCGCCTGGTGATCCGCCGCGCGGCGGAGGGCCGGGGGCACCTTGCCGCGGTGCTGGGTGCCCTTGTGCATGCCCTGCAGCAGGGCGCCCAACCCCTCGGCAAACACCTCGTAGCATCGGGCGCAGCCCAGCCGGCCCGTCTTCTTGAAATCCGCCTGGGTGAACCCGCAGTTCGGGCAGGTGACCTCCGTGCCGGCCGCGGCGGTGGCCTCCTCCATCTTCTGGGACGCCCCCAGGCCCAGCAGGAGATCGGCAATGGAGAAGATGGTCGGATCGTTGACCCCCTTCTCCTTCGCGCAGGCTTCGCACAAATCCACCTTCTTCACCTCATTGTCCACGATCTGAGTGAGGTGAACGCCGGCCGGATTCTTCTTGCAGAACTGGCATTGCATATCGCTTCGGAAGCACAGTCCGGGCGAAGCTTCGCGAAGTCAAGGTGACCGCCGCGGCGGGGTCGGAGAACGGCGCATCTCATGTCACCGGTGGGGCGAAGCTCCCCGTGAACCGGCTGGGTGGTCAGCCGTTTGATGGAATGGAGATGGAGGAAGATGGTCCCATCCGGTCCGCCTCCCATTCCTTTGCGCCCTTTGCGTCCTTCGCGTGAGACCTTCTTTCCGGAGTATCCCTCACAAGGACGCAAAGAAGCGGCGGATCCACGAGCCCGACAACTCAGGTGACTCCGACCTCGCCTGCTCCACGAAGTTCATCTTCCCAATCCACCAGTCCGGAGGACTGGTTGGATTCTACTGCCGAGCCGCGCGCGTGGCGGCGAACTGTCGTGGTGGCGACCTCACGCACTCACGGCGTATCCGGAGGTGCGACCCACCAAGATGTTGAGATGCACCCTCCAGAAACGCGGCCTCGGATCGCGGGCTGACAGAGGCGTCCCGGCGGGGCACTCTTTGCGGATGCACGTCCGCCGGGGGATTGAAGCCGTGCTCGCGGGCCTCCTGGCCCTCGGTCACTCCTCCTCGCTCATGACTGCACCGGAGAACACGAACGGACTGTTCGGGGGACACCTGCTGAAGGCGGCGGGCGGCGTTCCGCCGTTTGTCGTCGCGTCCGGCACCGACGCGATCCGGGATCAGCAGGCGGCGGTGCGCGCCACACTGCACCAATGCCTGGGAACCCTGCCGCCGCGTCCCGCGCCGGCCGCGGTGGCGGTGCGCTCGCGCGAGGACCGCGGGGACTGGATTGAGGAACGGTTCGAGTTGGACAATGGCGCGGGTGCGCGGGTTCCCGGACTGCTGCTGCTGCCGAAAGGGCGTCCGGAAAAGGCGCCCGGAATCCTCTACTGCCACTGGCACGGCGGCGAATACGACGGTGGCAAGGCGGAGCTTCTGGAACGGAAGCACACGCCCGCCGAGCCGGGTCCGACCCTGGTGCGGCGCGGGTTTGCCGTCCTGGCCATTGACGCGCCCTGCTTCGGCGAGCGCCACGGACGCGGACCCGACGCCGAGCGGGGCGCCGCCGGCGAACTCAGCGCCGCCAAGCTGGAGCTGTGGCTGGGACGCTCCCTCTGGGGAATGCTCCTGCGCGACGACCTGATCGCCCTCGACTACCTCTGCTCGCGTCCCGAGGTGGATGCCGCGCGGATCGGCGCCACCGGCATGAGCATGGGCGCCACCCGCACCTGGTGGCTGATGGCGCTGGACGAACGGATCCGGTCGGGCGTCGCCGTCGCCTGCCTGACCCGTTACCAGGATCTGTTGGAAGCCGGCGGACTGCGCCACCACGGCATCTACTACTACGTCCCCGGAATGCTGGGGCACTTCGACACGGAGGCGGTCCTCGCCGCCATCGCGCCCCGATCGCTGCTGTGCCTCAACGGTGACCAGGATGCCGGTTCCCCCGCGACGGGCATCCGGACCCTCGAGCGCCTGGCCTCTCCGGCGTGGGACCGCCTTGGAGCACCCGCCGGGTTCCGCAGCGTCCTGTACCCGGGTGTGGGACACGAGTACACCGGCGAAATGTGGAACGAAATGCTGGCGTGGTTTTCCCGCACATTGGGGCCGTAGGCGCGGTCTCCTGCCCGGGATGGGAGTGGCAGGGAGGGTGTCCGGCGGTTGGGTCGCCAGGTGGCTCTCCCCGGACCGAGAGACTGAACTTGCGGAGCGGCTTCTCCTCGGGCAGTAAGGTCTTTGCATGCCGCCGACCACCCAACAGTACCACCGTCTCCCTTGGTCATATTCATGGCCGGCATTCCTTCTCCTCGGGCTCCTTGCCGGGCTTCATTCCACCCGGGCCCAGCCGTTCGGACCGGTGATCACCATTCCGATTGAGAAGGTTCGGGAGACCTACGACAACATCTCCGAGAACGGCGCCATCAGATCGTGCGGCGTCAGGCTTTACGGGGAGTGGCCCGCCTACCGGAATTACACCAACCGCGCCTCCTACCGGATCTTCACCGAGGGTCTCCAGTCGCTGGCCACACCACAGGCCAGCGTCCCCGTCGGCGGCCGCTTCCGCTTCTACTGCTATTTCAATGGCAGAAGCGGGCCGAATTCGCCCGGGGTCGTTTGCCCGACGGAGATCGGAAACTCCCTGCCGGACTGGTACGTCGAGATTCAGCGGCGCGGTCCCAGGGCGCTCTTCACCCACCGGGCGTTGCCGCCGGTAGCGGGACAGTTCGAGTTCACGTCCGTCTCCACCGATCCCGAGGACGAGCCGATCGCCTCGGAACAGTGGATCTTCGGCGACGGCACGGACGGTGCCGGCGTCAGCCAAGTCCACCGTTACGACAAGCCCGGGACCTTTCCGGTTCGGCTGACGGTGACCGACAGCGATGGTCTGACCAACGCCGGCACCGTGAACATCACGGTGCCGGCGCCCAAGCTCACGGTGTCGCTGCGGCTCTTGTCGAAGCATGAGAACAACCGCATCGAGCCGCAGGAAATGTTTCGCGTCCGGGCGACCGTGACCGCCAGTGCCGACGGGGTGGGCGATCTGTCCAACGTCGCATTCACGGGGCCGGCGCTGACGGTGCCGCCGAACCTGACGCTGCTGGAAGAACCCGTGAACCTCGACATCGGCACGCTTCAGCCAGGAACGGAAAAGGTCTTCGAATGGGTGCTGCGGGGTGAGGCGATTGGAGATTTCACCCTCCTGACCGCCCCGCTTGCGGGAAAAGACGCCATCGACCGGAACGTGACGGCAACCCGCGCGACGGCGCTGGGCACGGTGACCGCGCTGCTGGCAGGCATCGAGCAACGGCCCAAGCGGGTCGTGCTGGGCGAGGACAACAACCAGGATGGTGTGGTCAATGCAGCCGACGCGCGCGTCGAACTCGTGCTCGGCGTCACCAACGTCGCCGACGTGGTGATCACGGAGCTGCGCACGGACAACGTGGCCGAGCCGATCCATCTCGTCACCCGGCTGGCCGACCTGCCGGTGGCGTTGAGACCAGTCACCATTTTCCCCGGCGACTTGGGCACGATCCAACCCGGAGCCGCCAACGCGGTGTTCCGCACGAACGTTTACACCGCGACGAACTATGTCTCCGCCAGTGCTTCCACAATTGTGCGCGGCAAGATCGAGGACCTGCCGGTGCAGGGCGGCGCCAGCGCCGACGTGGACGTTCGCAAACCGGGTGTGAAGATCACGATGCACTCGTTGGAAAAGTCCGGCCTGGATGGCGGCAGCATCAAGGAAGGCACCAGCAAGATTGACGCGCCATTG
>JAFLEG010000758.1 GCA_017302195.1 Verrucomicrobiota bacterium | reverse complement strand
CGCGGGCGCCCTGACTCTTGGTTCATCCTGGCTCCTTTCTTTTGAGGTTGAGGAGGAACTCCCTTTCTCCTCCTCGCTTTCGGGGGCAGTGTCAAGATGCGCCCGCTCCCACCACCCCCTGCGCCGCCGGCTTGCCTCGCGTGGGCCCGGTTCCGCATGGTGCGCGGATGCGCATCCTCACGGGCATCCAGTCGAGTGGCGCCCTGCATCTGGGCAACTACTTCGGCGCCATGCGGCCCGCCATCGAACTCCAGGAACGGGGCGAGACCTTTTACTTCATCGCCGATTACCATTCGATGACCTCGCTCACGGATCCCGTCCGGCGTCGCGAGTACACCCGGGACGTGGCCCTCGACTTCCTGGCCTGCGGACTCGACCCCGCGCGTTGCGTGTTCTGGCGCCAGAGCGACGTGCCCGCGGTCACGGAACTGGCCTGGCTGCTCAGCACCGTCACGCCGATGGGCCTCCTGGAGCGCGCCCACAGCTACAAGGACAAGATGGCCCACCTGGCCGATGGCGACCTGGAAAAGGTCAACCACGGCCTGTTTGCCTATCCCGTGCTCATGGCCGCGGACATCCTGCTCTTCGATTCCAACGTGGTGCCGGTCGGCCGGGACCAGAAGCAGCACCTGGAAATGACCCGGGACATTGCGGGCAAGTTCAATGCGCTTTACGGCGAGGTGTTCGTGATTCCCGAGCCGCACATCCAGGACGCCGTCGCCGTGGTCCCCGGCATTGACGGGCGCAAGATGAGCAAGAGCTACGGCAACACCATCGAGATCTTCAGCGACGAAAAATCGCTCAAGAAGAAGGTCATGTCCATCAAGACCGACAGCCGGCTGCCCGCGGAACCCAAGCCGGATGCCGACCAGAACCTGGCGATCCAGCTTCTGAAGCTCGTGGCGCCCGCCGACGTGGCTGCCGCGATGGAGGAGCGTCTGCGCGCCGGAGGCACCGGCTACGGCGACGTGAAGAAGGCGCTGCTGGAGCACTGCTGGGACCACTTCGCGGAGGCCCGCCGTCGCCGGGCCGAACTGGCGGCAGACCCGGGGCACGTGGAGCGGATCCTTCAGGACGGCGCCGCCCGGGCCGCCGAGGTGGCCTCCCGGGTCATCGCCCGCGCCAAGGCGGCCTGCGGTCTCAGTCACTGAGACCGGGCTTGGCCGGGTCCGGCAGCGGCGACGCCGTGGAGCCCTGCTTGAGGCACTCCACGCAGCCTACGGAGCGATCGCCGGCGCCGTATTGGTCCAGCCGCCTCCCAAGGCGACGTAGAGCTGGATGACGGACAGCCGTTCGTTCACCCGGGCCTGCACCTCGGCACGCTGGCTGGGATAGAGCTCCTGCTGCGCCTGCAGCACCTCGTAGTAGCTCGACTTGCCATTGAGGTACCGCTGGGTGGCGAGATCCACCGAGGAAGTCAGCGCCACCACCGCATCCTGGTTGGCGCTGCGGGCCACCGCATACTTCTCCCGGGAGATCAGGGCATTGGAAACGTCCTGCAGTGCGGTCAGCACCGTCTGCTGGTAACTGGCCAGCGATTCCTGGAATTGGGCCTTGGCCGCGCGGTACTGGGCACGCAGGGCGCCACCCTGGAAGAGGGGGCCGGCCAGCGTCGCTCCCAGGTTCCAGGCATTGGCGGAACCGCCGGTGAAGGCCGACAGCTCCGGACTCACCTTCCCCAGGAAGGCGGTGAGGCCGAACTGGGGAAACATGGCGGCGAGGTTGGCCCCGATGTTGGCGTTGGCGGCGATCAGGGACTGCTCGGAGGCGGCGACATCCGGACGGCGCTGCAGGAGGGCGCTGGGCAGCCCGGCGGGAATGTCCATCGGCCAGTTGGCGGTCTCGTCCAGCGTCCGGCGGTTCACCGGTCCCGGTGCCTGGCCCAGCAGGACGCTGAGCTGGTTCTCGGTCAGCGCCACGCTCAGTTCCAGGGTGGGGATGGCGGCGGCGGCATTGGCAAAGGCCGCCAGGGCACGGTCGGTCTCCAGCTTGGAGGCGACGCCGTTGATGCGACGCTGGTCGAAGATCCGGTAGCTGCCCATGTAGGCATTGGTGGCATCGCGCTGGATCTGCAGCTCGCGGTCATACTGCATCAATTGGAAGTAGGCCGTGGACACCTGCCCCACCAGCGAGATGGTCACGGCCCGGCGCGCCTCATCGGTGGCCAGATACTGGGCCCGCGCCGCCTGGCTGAGGCGACGGATCCGTCCCCAGACATCAATCTCCCACGTCGCACCGAGCGTGGCCGAGGCGGAGCTTTCGGTGAGCCCCTCGGTGGGCACGGGCGAGTTCAGGACCGAATTTCGTCCGCGGCCGACATTGCCGCCGTACCCGACCGCCGGCATCAGGGGCGCCCGGGCTGCGACCGCCAGATTGCGCGCCTGCTCCACGCGCGCCACGGCCTGCTGGAGATCGTAGTTGTTGGTCAGCGCGGCGCTGATCAGCCCCTGGAGCAGCGGGTCGGGAAACACCTCGCGCCATCCCAGATCCCCAAAGGAGTTGGTCCCGGCACCGGACTCAAACCGGTAGGCCGAGGGCGACGCCACGTCAGGACGCTTGTAATCGGGTCCCAGGGCGCATCCCCCGAAAGCCAGGATGACGAGCACCCACCAACCC
>JAFLEG010000757.1 GCA_017302195.1 Verrucomicrobiota bacterium | reverse complement strand
GGCCAGGGGGGCTCGGTGGTGGGGTCGTCGTTCGCGACGTTGCCCGCCGCATTCAGGAACTTCATCGCCGGAGCCGCCGAGAAGTTGGCGAACCACATGTAGGGCGTATAGACGTTCGCCGCGGGGGTGTCCCATCCGCCGTAATCGCGGGTCGTGGCGTCGGCAAAGTTGGCCATGCTCTCGTAATTGAGCCATTTCCGGCCAAAGGAATTCCGGGTGATGGGACAGATCAGGATCGCGGTGTTGGGCACGTACTTGCCGCGCATCAGGCTCACGATGCTGTCTGCGCGCCCGCCCAGCCGGTGATAGTCGGGACTGCCATCCTCGTGATTCGGGAAGCGCCCCCGGTTGTCGCCGCTGTAGAGCAGTTGGGACAGGTACTGCTGCCTCAGATTGCTCCAGCACACCGCACGCATGCCGGTGTACTTGGCCCGCGCCAATGCCGGCAGGAGCATGCTGGCCAGGATGGCGATGATCGCGATGACCACCAGCAGCTCGATGAGGGTGAAACCGCGCCGCGCCGGACGCCTTGAGGTGCATGTCCCGGACACCATGCAGTCGTTGTCCTCCGACCGGCCCGCAACGTCAACCCGTGGATCACGGTGTCCTCGGGCGCATCCCGGGGTCGCAGGCGGAATGCGGCGGGAGGTCCCGAGGTTCCCGTGGCGTCCCAGCCTGTGGTCCGGTCCCGCGAAACCGCCACACTCGGACGGCCTCCCGGATCGCAGGCCCTGCCGATCAGGGGGCCGCCGCCGGTGTCACCGCGGCGGTTTCCTTCTCCGGAGCAGCGACAGTCAGCGTGATGGGCTGGGTCGTCTGCCGCCAGATCCGGTCTTGATGGGTCGCGCTGCCCGAGACGGTGAACCGCACCTCCTTGCCGGTCTCGGCCGCGTCGGTGACCTGCAGCCGTAGGGTGGCCTCGTTCTTGTCGGCAGGAATGGGCGATACCGTGGCCAGCACGCCGGCCGGCAGATCCTGAAGGGCCAGGGCGATCTCCCCCGCCAGACCGCGCCGGTCCACCTTCACCACGAACTCGGTCCGGCTGGCGGCCGAGGGCGAGTTGGTCGGCAGGGCCACGGCGGAGAGCCGGACGGGGTCGGTCCGGAAAAAGGGCGAGCCGGGCAGCATCGCGGTCAGAAACATCGGGATGCCCTGGGTGGACAACGGGACCATCACCGGCGCGTGGGAGGTCCGCGCGGCAGCCCCTTCCCCCGCTTCCCCGCGGAGCATCACCGGACGCAGCCCCACCTCGGCATTGTAGGCCGGACGCACGGCGACCCGCGCCCGGGATTGCCCGGGCGGAATGCTGAGCGCCGCCACCGTGACACCCGGCAGTTCCTCGGCACTGATCCGCACCTCGCCATCGAATCCAGCGCGCCGCACCACGCCAACTTCCAGCTCCGTGCCGCCGTTCTGCTCCGCAAAAAGAACCGGGGGGCTCACCGACAGTTCGAACGGCGCTGCCGGCATCACGGTAAGCCATCCGGCCTCGGGAAACTGGACGTCACGGTTCAGCGCCTTTCCCTCGCGCTCGCCGACCGCGGACAGCCGCAGCGGATGGTGTCCCAGGACGGCATCCTCCGCGGCGGCGAGGACCAGCCACCCGAAGCTGGCGCCTCCCCCAAGAATCAGGGGCCCCGCCGTGACGCCCTGCGGCAGTCCGACGCCGGTGATCCGCACCGCGCCGTCCAATCCGTTGCGACGCTCCAGTTCGCACCGGACCGCCGCATGGCCGCCCCGGGGAATCCGGTGCCGTCCGACCTTGGTGCGCACCGCAAAGTCGGGGGCACGGTCCGGCGGACTGATCGTCATCCGGTAGCCGAAACGCGGCCCCCCGCGGTCGGTGAGATCCCGCAATGCAAGCCGGTACGCCGTGTCCTTTTTGGCATCGAACTCGATCCGGGCATCCGGACCTCCCGCATCATCGTTGCGCTGCAGCACGGCGCCCTGGTCATCCATCAGCGTCAGCAGGGCATCCAGCGGCGATCCAAAGCGGCGGGCCTGCACCTCAACCACCAGTTTCTGATCGGAGGCGCTGGTGACACGGAAAAGATCCGTGTCGCCCGGCTCCCCGATCTTTCCATGGATCACCATCGGGGCCGCCAGGGTTCCCGCCTTCTCGGGGACGTTGTTGGGCTCCGACTCCCGGATCTCGGGAAGATCCCCGGCCTCGAACGGCAGCGGATTGGAGAATCCCCGGGCCGTGTGCGCCCGGATCTCCTGCCGTCCTGGCGGGGCCTCGGGCGCGATGTGGACCGTCATGCGCTGGGCGCCTTCCAGATGATGGCCCTCCAGCTCCAGCTCGACCGAGGAACCCCGGCGTCCGCCAAAGGGAAACAGGTATTCCAGATATGGCCGCATGCCGGCCACCAGCCGATACCGGTAGTCGCCCCCGCCCTGGAAGCGGAGATCGGAAATGCGGACCGCGTACTCGCCGTCGGCGGGCGCCGTGAAGGCGAGAAACGGATCCAGGCCATGGACATCCTCGCTGCGGGCGAGCTCCTTCCCGGCCGCATCCAGAACCACCAAGCTGGGATCCAGGGGCGAGCCATCCCGGTTGGCCTGCACATCGAAAATGATCTTCTCCCCGGCCCCGGCTGCGAACCGGAAGGTGTCGGCCTCCGTC
>JAFLEG010000756.1 GCA_017302195.1 Verrucomicrobiota bacterium | reverse complement strand
GGGTGAACCCGTCGAGGGTCACCGGAGCGCCGATGGCCGGCAGGGCGGAGGCGACTGCGATGGTCTGTGGACCAGTTCCGGGGACATGGAATGTGATCCGGTCGCCGAGATTGAACGCGGCGTTGGCGTCGGTGAGCGCCTGGCGCAGGGATCCCGGGCCGGCGTCCGCAGCGATGGTCACCACGAAGACATTGGCCGGGAGCGTGGTGAGGGCCCGCAGGGCCGGGGAGAATTCCGAGGTGTTGCCCGACGGATCCGTGGCGGTGGCAGTCAGGAAGCGGCGCGTGGTAACCACCGGGAGGGCGTGGGTGAAGCGGACAAATCCGGCGCCATCGGTGGTGACCTCGAACGTGCCCAGAAACTGTTCCCCCTCGCCGTTGCCGGAAGCGTCGGCCGCCCCGCTGGCAAAGAGGTCCACGGCAAACGTCGTTCCCGGGGTGCTGCGGAGCTCCCCCTGGACCTCGACGCTGCCATCACCCAGCACCCCCCGTCTGAGGACGGGGAAGTTCTGGAGCTGGTTGGCGCCGGTGTCGGCATCGGAGGCATCGTTGTTCTGCACGCCGTTGCTCCCCAGATCCAGGCCCAGACCGACGTTGGAATGGTGGGTGTTGCCCCGGACCGCATTGTTGGTGCCGCTGCCCACGAACACGCCGTCGGCACCGCTGAACGCCACCCCATTGCCCTCGCCCTCGCCGAGGCCGCCGATCTGGTTGAACCGCGCATTCCCGGCGATCTCGATGCCCGCGCCATTGTTGGTGATGCCCCGGACCCCGGTGGTGTCGGTGCCGAAGCGGTTGCCGAGCACCGTGGTGTTGGTGGTGTTGGCCCCGTCGAGCCGGAGTCCGGCACCGCCGTTGCCCGACACCAGGTTGCCCACCCCCGGACCTCCGACCACACTTTGGGGGCTGTTGACGATGGAAATGCCGTCCAGGTTGTTGCCCAGGTCGGCGAGGCCGGAGGCATCGAGACCGATCCGGTTGCTGCGGATCACGGCGCGGCGCCCGCCGGCGCCCTCGACGCGGATGCCATGCCCGTTGTTTCCGGAGATCACGTTGCCCGCCGCCGGGGTCGCTGCTCCGATCATCGTTTCCACCGCCCGGTCCAGCAGGATTCCGTGGTCGGTATTCCCGAGGTCCGCAGTGCCGGTGACATCCAGTCCGATGAAATTCCCCAGGATCTGGGTGCCCACGCTGTTGGTGCCATTGATGCGGACGCCGTGATCCTCGTTCCCGGAAATGACGTTGCGCTGTGCGGTGTCTGTGCCGCCGATGCGGTTGCCGGGACTGTCCACAATCAGGATGCCATTGTTCGCGTTGCCCAGATCGTTGGTGCCGCTGGCGCCCGTGCCGATGAAGCAGCCCTCGACCACGTTGGAACGTCCCCCGGTGATCTCGATCCCGCTGGCCCGCCAGCGGTTCACCACCAGGCCCCGGATCACCGAATTGGAGGTGGCGAGGCGAAGGCCGCTGGCGGCGCCACCGCCGGCCGCGGCGCCACTCAGCTCCACAAGGGGCGCCCCGGCGAATCCCGGCTGGGTGGCGCCGTCCACCGTCACCATATTGGTGAGCGCCGGGAGCGCGGTCAGGGGGCTGAGTGTGAGCGTGCCGACCGGCAGGTTGAAGACAATGGCATTGGGTCCCGGGGTGGCATTGGCGTTGGTGATCGCGGCCCGGAGGGATCCGGGGCCGGCGTCGCTGGTGCTGCTGACGGTGAAGGTGGCGCCCAGGGCGGCGGTGGCGGACAGCACGGCCCCCAGGAGGAGCCCAAGATGGCGGAGCGGATTCATGGCGCGATGGGGTTCGGCGCAACTGCTGGTGGAACGGTGAGAACGAATCGAATCTTGCAGAAACTTGCAATCGGTTCCTGGACCACCCGATGCAGAATCTGATTCCCGACCGGCGGCTTTTGCCCGACCGTTTGCCCGGAATTCTCCCGCCCATGCCTCCGAAAAATCCAAAGTCCGGACGCTCCCCCGCCGCCACCCCGCCCCCGGCGCCTCCGGACAGCATCCGGATCGGCCTGGATCCCGCCACCCTGGAACGGGCGATCCAGGACCACCTGGTCTATTCGCAGGGCCGCTTTGAGCAGGTGGCGACCCGGCACGATCACTACATGGCGCTGGCGTATGCGGTTCGGGACCGGCTGCTGGAGCGGTGGGTCCATACCGCCGAGACCTACCTCAAATGCCGCAGCCGCACGGTGTGCTATCTGTCCGCCGAGTTCCTGATGGGTCCCCAGTTGGGGAACAACCTGGTGAACCTGGGGATCCACGAACCGGTGGCCACCGCCCTGTCCCGCATGGGGCTGCCCCTGGAGGACCTCCTGGAGGAGGAAGCGGAGCCCGGCCTGGGCAACGGGGGCCTGGGACGCCTCGCGGCGTGCTTCCTCGACTCCCTCGCCACGCTTGAAATTCCCTCGATGGGATATGGCATCCGTTACGAGTTCGGCATCTTTGACCAGGCCATCCGCGATGGCTGGCAGGTGGAACGTACCGACAAGTGGCTGCGCCTGGGCAATCCCTGGGAGATTCCCAGGCCTGAGATCACCTTCGACGTGCCGTTGGGCGGACGCACCGAGTCCTTCACCGATGACCAGGGCCGGCAGCGGGTTCGCTGGATTCCCGACCGTGTGG
>JAFLEG010000755.1 GCA_017302195.1 Verrucomicrobiota bacterium | reverse complement strand
CCAAGCTCAATCGGGCCCCCGAAGCCGCCGCGCCGGGGGCGGTCGCCGGACTGGGGTGGGGTGGCGCCAGCGGCAGCCGCCGCCACGCGGGTAGCCACGAACTCCTGCGACCCGAAGTCCCCGACCTTGCGCGTAAAGCGGATGCCCTGGTCCGTCACCTTGCCCGTGTACTCGATGCGGATCTCATTGTCCTGAATCTGCCGCATCTCCACAAACGTAACCGTGTCGCCGGAAAGGTTCGGCTCCAGGAAGTCCACATCGCGTTTCTGCTCGCGGGCTTCTGCAGTGGCCTTTGCAGAGAGCTTCCCGTCCTTCACCTGGAAATCGAACAGGTATTTCTGGGGACCGACCTGCGTGTCGAACTCCGCCTGCCAACGGCCGCCAATGTCCGGTCCGGGTTTTTCCCGCCGCGCGACCAGTTCCTCGGTGGCCACGTCGCCGACCTGGCGCGTGAACCGGATCTCGTCTCCCCTCAGCGTGCCTGTGTAGGCAATGGAAATCTCGTTGCCTTGAAAGTCGATCACCTCGACGAAGCTTACGGTGTCACCCACGAGCTTCCCCTCCTTGATTTCAACCGTGCGCTTGTTCTGTCCGTTGATGTCGCCGGTGGCCTTGCCGGTGACCTTCCCGTCCTCGGCCTTCAGTTCGTAGGTGTAGGTCTGTTTGCCGACCTGGGTGTCGAAGGCCGCGTTCCAGGTGCCGTTGAGATCGGCCGCGTGAAGCCCCGCGGTGGCACTGAGCAGCGCCAGGGTGGTGAGGAGGGAGCGTTTCATGAGCGTGGGAATGGTGAGTGGGAACAAGTATGGCAGGGATGCCGGGAGTTTTCAGTTCTGGAACAGCAGTGGCGCAAATTCGCGCAGGCTGCGCCGCCAGGTCTGCCATTCGTGCGCCGTGTCGGGCGAGACGTAGAAGTGGCTGTTGATGCCCGCCTGCTTGAGCGCCTCGGCATTGGCCCTGGGATCCCCGCCGCGGTTGGGACGGTCGCCGCCCAGTTCCCGGCTGCCGTAGCTCACGAAGACCAGGCGGTTGGTGGCCTTGAAGGCGGCGACATCCGTGAGGTTGGTCAGCGCGATGCTGCCGCCGCTGAATACACCGATGTGCGAGAAGGTGCCGGGATTTCTCAGGGTAACCATCCGCGTCTCCATGCCGCCCATGGAGAGGCCCGCCATGGCGCGGTGCGGCTGGTCGGCCAGCGTGCGGAACTGGGCGTCCACGAAGGGAATCAGCTCCTGCACCAGGACGGTCTCAAACGGACCGATGTCGAAATCCCGCAGGCCGCCCATGCGGGTCTCGTTGGTCATGCCGTAGATCATCACGATGAGGAAAGGACGGGTTTTGTTCTCCGCGATGAGGTTGTCCATGATTTCGCGGGCGCGGCCCTGGACGCCCCAGCCGTATTCGTTCTCGCCCCAGCCGTGCTGCAGATACAGCACCGGATACCGCCGGTCCGGGTTTTGATCGTATCCGGGAGGCGTGTAGATGAAGGCGCGGCGCATGGTATCGGTGCTCTTCGAGTGGAAGAACACCTCGCGCAACTGGCCCTGCGGCACGTGCTTCAGGGTGTAGGTGTCCTGATCCCCCGCGGGGATCTCCACGGCGCTGCCCCACCGCTGGGCGCCGAAGAACATGCGGCTGTTCGGATCGGGAACCTCGGCGCCATCCACCTGGATCAGGTAGTAGTGAAATCCTTCGTCCAGTGGCCGGGTGTGACCGTACCAGGCGCCATCCTCACCCCGGGTGAAGGGACTGCTGTCCCGGAAGGTCACCCCGACATTCGTCGCCCCGGGAGCGACGATGCGGAACTTCACCCGGCGCTCCGAGTTGACCTTGGGAAACTCCCGGCCGGGCTGGTTGGAGGAGGCGGGCTTCCAGTCGTCGGCCGGGGCCGGCTCCTGGGCCAGGCCCAGCGGGATCGAGACAACGGCAGCGGCCAGGGCCGCGAGCAGCGGGGATGTTTTCATGGGGGATTGGGTGTGGTGTCGGACAGGGAAAGGCGGGCGGCGACGGAGGGCTTCGAAATGGCGACCGCCAGGGTGTCGGGCTGCGGACGTCCCTCCTCGTAAAGCCGCTCCACGTCGCGGGGACTCAGGGCGCGGGCGAACAGGCAGAACTCATCCATGGCCCCGCTGAAGTTGCGGATCAGAAACGGGTCGTTGCCGGGAAACCCATGGGCGTTCCAGTTCCCCAACTCCGCGGCACCCACATGGAATGGCGGCGACACGCGAAGCGCCTGCTCGCTGACCGGCTGCCCGTTGACGTAGTGCGTCACCTGCCGTGCGCGTCCGTCCAGCACCACCGCCAGATGGGTCCAGATGCCGAACTGGTCCACGGTCAGCAGGGGTGGCGTGGCGAGGATCTGGTGCCCGCCCCGGGCGCCGATGACGGTCAGCCCCAGCACCCCGTCCTGGCGCACCACCCAGTGGATCGTGCCCGGCAGAAATCCATCCGACATGAAGAGCGAGTTGATCTGGCGGTCCAGCCCCTGCACCCGCACCCAGGCGGCGAGGGTCACCGATTCGAACTCCCCGGGGATCTGCAACCGGACGCGGTCACTGAGGCCGCGGAACTCCAGCGCCGGCTTGGTCGCCCAGCGGCCATCCCTCCATTCGCAGCCCACAATTGTCCCCGGCACC
>JAFLEG010000754.1 GCA_017302195.1 Verrucomicrobiota bacterium | reverse complement strand
CTCGCCGCCCTGCTCGTTTCACTTTCCGCGAGCGCCCAACCGCCGGCGGTGCCCGGTCAGCCGATGCCGCCGCCCGCGCCGCCGGTTGCCGACCCGCAGCTCGACGGGCACTTGGCCGCGTGGGAAAAGAAGATGGGCGGCGTGTCCAACTTCCGCACCGAGATCGCCCTCACGCGCACCGAAGACACGTTCAAGAAGAAGAGCAACTACATGCAAAAGATGCTTGGTGACAGCGGGTCTGGCTCCTTGAGCATCGCCCTGTCCGTTGGGCAGGACCTGCGGTCGGCCGGAGTGTTCCTCCACCACCGGCGCCTTCAACCAGCCCCGGATCAGGTGCAACACCTGGGCGTCACTGGTGCGTCGGGCCACCAGCCTCATCAGCCGGTTGTGGGGGATGGTGTCGAAGTATTTCGACAAGTCCGCATCCACCAGTTCCAGCCGGCGGTCCGCAGCGCCGCCCCAATCTCGTCCAGTGCCTGATGGGCATTGCGCCGGGGCCGGAACCCGAAGGAGCGCGGATGGAAGTCCGCCTCCAGTATGGCTCCCAGTACCAGCAACAGCGCCATCTGCACCACCCGGTCTTTGACCGTCGGTATCCCCAGCGGTCTCTGGCCGCCATCGCTCTTGGCAATGAACACCCGCCGCACCGGACTGGGCCGGTACTGATGGGCTTTCAATGCCGCCTGCAAGGCGTCCAACCAACCTGGGTGGTTTCCGGAGTCGCCTGGATCTGGTCGAGCGTTTGCCCGTCCACCCCGGCGGCTCCGCCGTTGTGCGCCACCAACCGGAACGCATGCTCCAGCAGGTCGCGCCGTGTCAGTTCTCCATAGAGGCTCCAGAACCGGTACTCCGGTCTGGCCTTGGCCTTGCGATAGAGCGTCCGTTGGAGGTGCCGGAGCTTTTCCGGGGGTGTTATCCCTTGCGGGCCATCTCCCGCTCCTTCCCTCCGCAGGTCCGCCCGCACACGAGCAGCGTCCCTTCGCGCCGACTTCAGCCAGCTTCGGGTCTCCGGGTTCAGCGCCCAAAGGTCCAGCCACTAGAGGTCCTCGCTACTACGAACGCCTCCGACTTCGGAGCCGACCGCCGCCCTCTTGCCGGAGGTCCCGGCTTGTCGGGCGGGTCGATTCTGGGATCGCTCCCGTCTCATCGGCCCCGATCTCCCCGCTTTATCTGTGTCTGCCCTTCCCGACGTGCCTGCCACGCCAACCCCGCCGGAGACGACGCACGTTGACGATTTTCCCATGCGCCGGCATCGGCCTTCGCCCACAGGGTAGGGGCTCGGCGACTCCGGTTGTATTTTCTGTTGAGGCTCATTGGATGTGGTTCACCTTCGTTCAGGCCCATCGGTTCTTTATCCGGACTGCTTACTCCCTCCGCGCCTTGCGGGCGGACAGGCACCGGATCGTTCGGTCGCGAACCGTCCAACTCGACCGACGGGACTTTCACCCGCGAGCGCAGACACCTTCACGAGCTGCTGCAGCCTGTACGAAAACCCGCTGGCACTGCGGGATCAGGCCATTCTGCGGAGCATGCTGCGTAACATGGTGACATGAATCCAGGCCGCGACGGACTCGGGGAGGCACTCGTAGTCCCGGGCGAGGCGGCGGCAGTGCATGAGCCAGCCGAAGATTCGCTCCACGACCCAGCGCTTGGGAACGACCTTGAATCCGGCCTGGGTGTCGGTGCGCTTCACCACCTCCATTTTCAGGCTGGGCTTGATTGCCGCCACCTGGGGGACGAAATCCGGGCCGCTGAATCCGCCGTCCACATAGAGGCGTTGCAGCCAGGTGGACGAAGCCAACACCTCGTCGAGCAACTCCTTGGCGCCGGCTCGTTCCGGCACGTCGGCAGGAAGCACCTTCACCCCCAACACATGGCCCCGGGTATCCACGAGCAAGAATAGCTTGCGGCCTTTAGTCTTCTTGGCGCCGTCGTAGCCGGCTTGCACTGCCAGGCCGGCGGAGCGGATCGTTTGGCTGTCGAGGATGGCCGCCGTCGGCCGGCAGCGCCGTTCCTCGGATTCCAGGGAGTCCACCAAGGCCTTGCTGATCATGCCGCGGTCGGCCACCACCGCCACCCGCCGGACCCGGAAGCGCTTGCGCAAGCGCTGCACCACCGGCAGCAGCGACTTAGCGTCGGTGATGTTCTCCAGCCAGAGCAGACTGCAGATCGGCCATCCTTGAACATCAACGGCCAGTCCCACCACCAGTTGGCGCAGGTCGGGACGATGATCCTTGCTGAAGCCATGCTGGCCCAGGCTCTCCCCTCCCTGACCCTCGAAATAGATCGAGGTGGTGTCGAAGAACACAAGATCCACCTCGCTGAACAGATCGCGGCGACGATCGAAGAGCTGTTCCTCGATTTCGTCCTTGGTGGTCCTGGGAATGCCCTCCAAATCGCTCGACTCCTCCTGGTTCTCCCCCAGCCACGCCATCGCCCGGTACAACTGGTGAAGCTCCAGGGATTGGGCGCCGGGGAACCGGTAGGCATCCCGCCAGGTCTCCGCCGGAACGGTGTGCGTGAAGTGAACCAGAAATTTTGGGCGTGGCGGGGGCATGGCAGCGCGTGGCGGGCCCTTCCGCGCGTCGGCGATGCCGGGGTTCTCGGATGGTTCCCGGCATGAAAAGATCGCGT
>JAFLEG010000753.1 GCA_017302195.1 Verrucomicrobiota bacterium | reverse complement strand
CAGATTGGACGCCTTGGCCGACAATCCGATGCGGTATTCGGCATTGCCCATCTGGAACCGCGCCCGATGTCTGAGCCAGCGGCGTCCCGAGGTTTCGGCGCGGTCGAGGGACAGCAGCGCCTCCTCAAACTTCCCGGCCGCATAGGCCGCCACCCCGTGATCGTAGAGCAGGCGGGCGTTGTCGGGGTCGTACTCCAGAGCCGCCGCCAGCCGGTCCATGGCCTCGGCGGCACGTCCCTCGGCAATGGACTGCTGGAGGGCTGGAATGTCCGGAATGGTGGCGGTCGCGCGCAGGACGGCACCGGCCAGGAGCATTCCCGGCAGCAGACGCTTCCATGGGGCGGTGAAGGTCACAGGTGCGTTGTGTTCAGCCCGGCGGCGGTGCGGCGGGGGCCACCCGGATTCCCGGAAGACTCCGCGGACGCATCCGCCGATCGGCGGCGAGCAGAGTCTTGCCCACCAGGCAGGCCAGCGCCAGTGCAAGCGGCAGGGCGTAGGCCTCGCGGTAGTTCTTCAGGTCCTCCCGGGCGATCGCCTCGGTGGTGGGCGCCAGCACGGTGTCGCGGAACTGATCCAGCCCCTGGCCCCGGTCTCCCAGGCGGAAGTAACGGCCGCCGGTGGCCGCCGCAAGGCGCTGCAGGTTGCTCTCGTTCAGCCGGGAAATGACCTCCTGTCCGAAGCTGTTCTTCGCCGCGCCGCCGCGCAGCAGGGGTACCTTGGATCCGGTCGCGGTGCCCACGCCCACGGTGCAGACCTTCATGCTGAACTGGCGGGACAGCCGCCGGGCCGTCTCGACAGGATTGCCCGTCAGGTCCTCGCCGTCGGACACCAGCAGCACCAGCCGGGGCTGGATCCGGTTGGTCTCGAAGTAGCGTCCGGCCCGCTCCAGCGCCGAGGTGAGCGAGCTGCCCGGATCCTCCAGCACATTGGGATCCAGGTAGCGCAGCATCTGGCGCAGGGCCAGGGTGTCGAAGGTCAGCGGCGCGTTGAGATAGGCCACGCCGCTGAAGGTGAGCAGGCCGACGTGGTCGGCGCGGTTGCCGGCGAGGAAGCGGTCGAGGGCGTTGGTGGTGACATTCCACCGGGAGGGGCGGACGTCCGTCGCCAGCATGGAGCGCGAGGCATCCAGGGCGATCAAGTAGGGCACCCCGCGCAGCTCGTTCCGCGCGTCGGGCTGGAACCAGAGCGGCCGAGCCAGGGCCAGGCCGAGCAGGGTCACCGCGGCCAGGGTCAGCGCCAGGTCCAGCATCCGGGCGCGCGGGTCGGCGTTGGGTTCGGCCCACGGCCGTTCCCCGGCCCCGGTGAAGCGGCTTCGGAGCTGCAGCCGGCGGCGGCGGGACCAGTGCAGGCCCAGGGCCAGCAGCGCCAGCGCCACCGGGATGCCATACAGCACATACGGATGCCCGAATTTCATGGAATCCGCCTCCCGAGGATGTCGCGGACCAGAAGGGGAACCATCCAGAGCGCCACGCCGGCCCACAGGAACCACGGGTACAGTTCGCGCCAGCTCACAAAGCGCTTCTGCACCAGGTCCCGCTTCTCCAGCTTTTCAATCGCCCCGAAAATGTTCTGCAGGGCGTGGGCATCCTGGGCCTGGAAGAACTGTCCGCCGGTCAGGCGCGCCACCTTGTTCAGTTCGTGATTGGCCGCCATGGACGGCGTGACCATCTCGGGTCCGATGAGGATGGTGTACACCTTGATCTTCTCCTTCACCGCCATCGGCGCAATTTCCAGCGGCTTCGGACCCGCCGAGTTGTCACCGTCGGTGATCAGGATGATGACCTTGCTGCGGTCGCTGTCATGCTTGAGGAAGGTGGTCGCGGCGGCGATGGCCCATCCGATGCCGGTGCCGGTGGCCAGCTCCGACTCCCGCAGGGAGGTCATGGCCCAGGTGTGATCGAGGGTCAGCGGACTGACCAGCCAGGGTGTCCGGGCGAAGCACACGATGCCGATGCGGTCGGTGGGTCGCCCCTGGATGAAATCGCCGGTGACCGCCACCAGCGCCTCGTGACGGCTGACCCGGCGGTTCTTGAGCCGGAAGTCGGTCTCCGCCATGGACCGCGAGAAGTCCAGGGTGAGCATGATGTCAATGCCCTTGCTCGGATCGGGCACGTCGCCACGGGGCACCCGCGGCCGGGCCAGGGCCAGGATGAACAGCGCCAGCGGCAGCAGCAGGATGAACCAGCGCAGAGCACCGGAGTGTCTCCGCGGAGGCCGTCCCAGGTGCTGCAGGCCGCGCAGCGAGGGCACGGGAACCGTGGGCAGCGGACCGCGGCGTCCGCACCACCAGGCGAGCCCCGGCAGCAGCAGGAGCAGCAGCAGCACCCAGGGAAACTGGAACTCGAATCCCTCGAGCGGCGGCAGCCAGCCCGGCCATGCGGCCAGGGGGCTCATCGGGCGCCTCCCTGACGCACGAAGGCGGTCGCCGCGTCCACCAGACGCAGCTCCTCCTCGGACGTGGCGCCCTGGCGGGCGAACTTCACCAGGTCGCAGGTTTGCAGGAAATCGCCCAGGCCCTCGCGCTGAACCGGCGACAGGGAAGCGTCACGCGCCGCGGATTCCAGGAATTCGCGGGTGGTCTGGAACCGGATCGCCAGCCGGTGCCGCCACTCGATGTACTCGCGGAGAATGTCCGAACCCTCGAGCCCGAA
>JAFLEG010000752.1 GCA_017302195.1 Verrucomicrobiota bacterium | reverse complement strand
GATTTGGGCTGCCGCCCCTCCGGGCCCAGCCATCCGCCTCGCAACACCAGGATGTCGGGCAGCCCGTCATTGTCGTAGTCGGCCTGGATCAGATTCAGGCCGCCGGTGATCCCGGCGAGTCCGGCCGCCTCGGTGCGATCGGCAAAGGTGCCGTCTCCCCCGTTTTCAACATAGCGCAGCGGATGGCTCAGGCTCAGGGACGAGGCGGCGAGGTCCAGATCCCCGTCGCCATCGAAATCGTCGAGGATGCAGCCCCCGGAAAGGTCGGGAATGTCGAGTCCGAGCTCGCCGGCCACGTCGGGAAACCGCCCGGGATCGTGTTCCGAGGCGAAGGCCTCCGCCGGAATGAGGAACTCCGGCGGGACCCTTGCGGGATGATCGCCCACCGTCATGGCGGCCAGGTTCAGCAGCCAGCGGGCCCGGAGGTCGTCCGGACGCGACGTCAACTGCTCCCGCAACAGACGGATCGCATTGCGGGATCCCCGCGGCAGCGCGTGGATGCCTGACGGGCTGATCGGGATGAGGCAGGAGTGGGCGGCGTGTCCGCGAATGCAGTTTTCCTGTTCCCCCAGGCGCAGCCAGGCCAGGGCGAGCCAGGTGCGCAGGGTGGTTTCATCGCGATTGCCCTGGAAGTGGGCCCCCTCGCGGGAGCGGTGCAGCACCAGCGCCCCCTCCAGTGCGGCAATGGCCTCCGGGATTTGCCCCGCCTGGAGCCGCTCCATGCCAAGCTGGCCGCGCAGATTCACCAGCACGGCGACACTGGGATCCGGCCGTGCCAGGAGGTTCGTGATGCGGTCCGCCAGCAGGTCCGCCCGCCGCCCGTTCAGGAAGGGATGGCGGGCGGGATCGGCTTCCCGGGCAAGGCGGGCCAGCAGCTCCGCCATCCGCCGCGTGCCCTCAGCGGACGGCTCCGCCGCCCCCAGGCCTGAGCACGACCACGCGCCTGCGGCCAGCACTGCCACCAGAAGCTGGAGCCACCGAATCATCCGGCACGCGGAACGTGGCACCCGTCCGGACTCCTTGCCAGGGTGGAGACCGGCTCCACGTGTTCCCTGCCTCATCCGTCGAGCCGCAGCAGGGACCGGGCCTCGGCCACGCCGGGTGCCGGGCGGCCATGCTCGCTCGCCGTGACGCGGGCCAGCGCCACCAGATGGCGCCAGCGAAAGGCCGGGTGCGTGGTGGCGAACTCCTCGGAACAGGTCCGGTAGAACTTCTCGCCGTGCAACGCACCGTCCTCGCTCACGGCATACCGCAGCAGCAGGTCGAACACCGGACGCGGATCGCCTCCCTGCGCGCCGTAGCAGTGGACCAGCGCGCTGGCCCGGGCCTGGAGGTTGCCCCGGATTGCCTCGTCGGTTTCGCGCAGCAGGACCGCGGTGTCGGTGAGCCCCTTCACCTGCTCATACTGCCAGCCGTAGGGCAGCGGCGCCCACTGGAGGAAATCGCCGCCGCGGGCCGTGCGGTCGATGGCCACCTGGTAGGCGCCGAGGATCAGGCTGGCGAATCCGTTCCGGGCGTTGCTGACGCGGGCCAGGTTGCGCCAGGCATTGGCGGAATCGGTGGCATGCACGCCGATGGAGTCGCCGTGGACGCTGCCGGTGGGCTTGCCGGGCGATTCATCGCGCGGCGGCCGCCCCAGGTCGCGAAGCACAAGCTGGTTGGCCGCCAGGGTGATTGCCTCCCCCACCGCCCCGGGCGCCATGCCCTCGGCCAGTGCCGCGGCCGCGGCGGCCGCCGCCTGCCCGGGGGTGGAACGAAACAGGGTCTCGCTGAACTCCCCGATCCAGGCCTCGTCGGCGGACCGGACGCCCGGTGTCCGATCCAGGAGCCGGTGCTCCTCCAGCAACCGGGGCAGCAGGGTCCGCGGCGCGTCGGCGGTGGCCGGCTGCCGGTATCCCTCGGCCCGGACGCAATAGCGCACCGATTGCCGCAGCAGGGTGGTCGCCTGTTCCCTGCCGATGATCCCCAGCAGATCCCAGGCCCGGTAGGGCAGCACCACGCGATGCACCTCGGTCTGGTCCTGGACGGCCACCAGCAACTCGTTGAGGGCGTCCTCCGGCGACTCCGCGGCCAGCGCGCTCAGGGTCTGTTCCGCTTCGGACGTCTCCTTCCGGCGGATGGCTTCGGGGAGCGGCGGCCGGCCGTGAACATCGGACGCCGCGGGGGCTGGGGGAACCGCATGCAGCACCTCGCCCTGGCGTCCGCCGTGCTCCTGGATCCGGCGGGTGTTGCGGTGAAGCACCTTGAGCACGGGCAGGGCCTGCGCCCCGGCGGGCATTTCCTGCGCCATGTGGAAGGCGGGCGAAATCGCCATGAGTGTATGGAACCCCACATAATCCTCACCCCCGAAGGTCCGGGCATTGGCCAGTGCCCCGGCGGCGACGAGTTGGCGGAGGTCGGTGCCCGAGCGCAGGCGTGCGGCCAGCAGCGGCAGGAGCCGGTCGGCCGGCGTCTCCTGCATCAGGCACACCAGCGGTTCCAGCGGGCCAAAGGACAGCGTCGCCTCCGGCGCCTCGGCAAGCCCGTGGGCGAGGCCGAGATCGCGGGCGATCTCGCTGAGGGAGAGGCCGGCATCGGTCGAGGACAGAAGCTCAAGGATGTCGAGCCCCTTCTCGAGCGCCGGCGCCGTGTATTTCTGGGGTTTCGCGTCGGTCATGG
>JAFLEG010000751.1:1446-2659 GCA_017302195.1 Verrucomicrobiota bacterium | reverse complement strand
CCGGCCAAACTCGACCCACTGCTCCAGCAGTTCGGCTCCCTCCGCCCTGAAAACTCGAAACTGAAAACTGAAAACTCCGCCGCAGGCGGCGGCGTCATCCGCGACGTCCGCGCCGACCAGCCGCTGCCCTGGGGCGATGCCCCGCCGGATCACCTCACTCCCCTGCTGCTGCGTGTGGTGAATGCCAACTTCCGCATCGGTACCCCCGAGTCCGCGGAGCGCCTGGCTGCTTTGGCGGCGCGGACCGATCTGCCGGAGCGGATCCGCACCGAGGCGCTCCACGGACTGGCCACCTGGGCGACGCCCGCCCCGCGGGACCGCATCGTGGGCGTGTACCGTCCGCTGCCGGCGCGGGATGCCACCCCGGCCCGCGAAGCCCTGCAACGGGCGCTGCCCGGTCTGCTGGCCCTGCAGTCGCCTCCGCCGTTGACCCCGAACCAGCAGGCGGCCCTGGACCGCGCCAAGGCGGCGGATCCGGACTTCGAACCGCTGGACACCCGGTTCACCACGGCAACCCCCGCGCCGGTGCTCGTCGCCATCATTGAGGCCGTGCGGCGATTGTCGCCGCCGGACAGCCACGCGCTGCTGTTCCGTCTGGTGGCCTCACAGGCCTCAACCGCGGCCCGCGTCGCCGCGTTGACCGCGCTGGCCGATGGGGTGACCGCCGGATTCACCGTCCCGACCCGGTTCACCTCGAAGGATGGTCGGCTGACGGTCGAGAATCCGGGGGGCGATCCGGAGGCCGGCCGGAGCCTGTGGCAGTTGGGCGTCGCCCTCCAACTGGCAGCCCAGGCGACGGACGAACCCCTGCGGCTTGAAGCCTCCCGCATTCAGGCCCTGCTCAATCCCGAGGACGCCGCCGGTGCCCTCGCCACCCAGCTCCGGTCCGATTCCATTCCCGGCCAGCAGGCGGCGTATGCCTCCCTGGGGACGTTGAAGTCGGCGGCGGCGGACGCCCTGCTGGCGGAGGCGCTGGACCGTCTCATGAAACGGGAGGTCGCCAATGAAGTGCTGCTGGATCTGGTGCTGGCCGCCGGGCAGCGGGAGTCCGCGGCGGTGAAGTCCCGTCTGGCCGCCTATCAGGAGTGGAAGTTGCCCAAGGATCATCTCTCGCCCCATCGCGAGACCCTGTTTGGCGGCGACGCCGAACGCGGGCGGAAGCTCTTTTACGAGAACGCCGCGGTGGCCTGCACGCGGTGTCATCAGATCGGGT
>JAFLEG010000751.1:0-1411 GCA_017302195.1 Verrucomicrobiota bacterium | reverse complement strand
GCCGGTCCGAAGCTCGACGGTCTCGCTAGCCGGGCCACCCGGGAGCACCTGTTGGAGAGCATCGTATTCCCCAACCAGCAGATCACCGAGGGTTTCGAGAGCGCGATGATCACCCTCAAGGATGGCGGCAGCCACGCCGGCATTGTGCGTTCGGAGACCGGCGAGTCGTTGACGCTGCTGGAACCGGAGGAAGGCGAAGTCACGGTGCGCAAGTCCGACATCGCCACCCGCGACAAGGGTCCCAGCGGCATGCCGGAGGGACTGGCCGGCCTTCTCACCCCCCGCGAACTCCGCGACCTGATCGAATTCCTCGGCACACTCCGGTAGTCGCCCTTGCGCGCAGCGCCTTGGACTGCGGTGGCCTGGCACCGCTTTGGCGTCGGTCAACTGCGACGTACCGACCCACCCCGGCCTGCCGCCTGAAGATTAAACCCCAACCGCATCCTCCTTCTCAGCCCAATCTGCAGCCTGCTCCTTTGTCATTTCCGAAGCGGCGCCGCGATTTGGGTCCGGCGTTCAACGCGGTGCGGTTGTCCGGATCTCGAGCACCCCGAGATCCAGAGAGTCCGCGGAGTCCCCGACCCGGATGTCGCGTTGCAGGCGGCCGAGCACCTCTTCCATCATGTCCGCGTCCACCGGACCCGATCCGCCATCCCGTGCCGGCGGGCGCAGTTCCATCACGAGCCGATAACTGCCCGGGGCCACGTCCTCGAATGCAAAGGTGCCGTCCTCCGCGCAGAACAGTCCGTAACCCACCGAGGTGGAGAACCCGGCATTCTCCGGGGAGAGCGGCGCGAGTTGGAGTGGTGAGCGGTTCCATCCGACGGCCACATCTGCCGGTTCGGGAACGAGCCGCCCGGTTACCCGCACCCCGGACCCGCCCAAAGTTACCGTCGAGGTTTCCCCGGCGCGGACGGTGACGTCGGTGGGATTGCTGTAAACGCCCATGCGGTCTCCATGACGCAGAATGCTCAAACGCAGGCGTCCGCCGGGCACCTGGGGAAACACGAACCGGCCCTCCGCGTCGGCCACCGTGTCGAAGCCCATCAGGAATTGGTCGGGCGCATGGCTGGCGGACCCCAGATGCACCTCGGCTCCGGGCCATGTCCGACCTCCGATGGCGACCACGCCTTCGATGCGTCCCCACGGCTCGAGCCAGACCGGTTCCCCCGGAAGTCCCGTCAGCGGTACATTGGCCCAGCCCTCCCGATGGACCACCGCCAGCCGCGTCGCACCGTCCACCGGACGCAGCCGAAATGTACCATCCGCCCCGGTGACGGCCCTTGCCTTCCCCGGTCGCCGTTCCTCCGTGTATTTCGTGCCAAAGCCTGTGGGCTTTCCCAGAAACAGTCCCAACTGCGGCCCCCGGTACGAGACTTCCGCACCTTCGGCCGGACGATGGTTGGGGAGG
>JAFLEG010000750.1 GCA_017302195.1 Verrucomicrobiota bacterium | reverse complement strand
CGTAAATGATTTGCCAACGCTGGCTGCCCAAAACCAGCGGGGAGGCACGCCGATGCCCGGCGTGTTGGTTCCCAAGCGGGTCGCGCTCCACAAACCCCGCCCTGGTATCCCCACGGCCACGCTCATCGCCGGAGCGCGGGTGGCTTCGAGGGCCCGGGTGAACGCCGCCTCCAGCGGGCGGACGATCTCCTGCGGCAGGGCGCCATCCAAGGTGCCGGCATTGTCAAATACCGGCCGCAAATCGGGCGCATCTCGCAGTGCCGGTCCGCGGTAGGGACGCGCGGAGTCGCACTCGACCGCCCTCCAGGCGGTCGGTTGCTGTTCTGCGGCGAACCCAACAAGGGCACCTCCCCATCCGGCGAGCCATCCCACCGACCAGCGTTTCCAAGGGTGACTCATGGCCATGTCCATCGCCGGATCTGGACCTCGGCGTCCTGGTCGGTTGCCACCGCCCCCGACCACCCGTCGCCCGGCGAAAGGGAGGTGACACGCCACAGGCGTCCCGGAACCGGATCCGAAGGCCATCGGACCGCCGCCCTGGAAATTGAGGGCATCAACGGCACCTCGAACGTTTCCAGGGACAGCGACAGGCCCAGGCCCACGGCCTTCACCAGGGCTTCCTTGCGCACCCAGCAGTCGAAGAAGCGGAGGTGGCGTTCGGACGCTTCCAAGGACATGAGTGTCTGCCGCTCCTCCGGGGCGAGGCGGGAAATCATGGCGTTGAGGTCGGGTTCGAGCGGACGCCGTTGCTCCAGGTCCACGCCGACAGATCCATGGGCTGCCGCCAGCAGCGCGCGGTCACCCGACGCCGAGGCGTTGAACTCGAATCCAGAGACGGGCTCCAGGAGCCGGGGTTTGCCGTACGGACCGGTATCAAAACGCAACGTCGCGGGCGACACCCCGAGGCGCGCTGCGAGCCAGAGGCGGAGCGCGGCGCGGCGCAGGAGGAACCGACGGCGGTCCCGGTGGAAGTGGAAACGGTCGGCCCGTTCGAGCTCCTCGGAGGACAGCAGCGCCCGGCACCCGGCGTCGGGAAGGGACGCCGACGCCAGATCCACCTCCCAGACCTCGATCATGAGCGCGGGCGGCGCTTTGCGGTGCCGCGCGGCGCGGGCATGGACAGCCGGCGGCGCCAATCGGAGATCTGGCAGGCCACCTCTCGGATGCCCGGTGACCCGGTGACCGTGCGACGCTCCATCGCCCGGCGCAGATCGAAGATCTCCCGGACATCCGGACCGAACAGCTCGGATTTTGCCCGCAGCGTCTCCAGTGGCAGCTCGTTGATCGGCCTTCCGGACTGTTCGGCGGCGGCAACCACGGCGCCCACGACGTGATGGGCCTGGCGAAACGGCATGCCGCGGAGCACCAGGTAGTCGGCCAGATCGGTGGCGAGCAGCAGGGGATCCGAGGCGGCGGCGGTGCACGCCTCGGCCTTCACCGTGGTGTTGGCCAGCATGGCGCTCATCAAGCGAACGCAGGCCCGGATGGTGTCCGCCGAGTCGAAGAGCCGCTCTTTGTCCTCCTGCAGGTCGCGGTTGTAGGTCATGGGCAGGCCCTTGAGCAGCGTCAGCAGCGCCATCAGGTTGCCGACCACGCGACCGGTTTTGCCGCGGGTCAGTTCGGCGATGTCCGGGTTCTTTTTCTGGGGCATCAGCGACGAGCCGGTGGTGTAGGCGTCGGCGATCCGGATGAAATTGAACTCGGAGGTCGCCCAGAGAATGACGTCCTCCGCCAGCCGGCTGAGATGCACGGACAGCAGGGCCGTGGTGGCGCAGAATTCGACGGCAAAGTCACGGTCACTCACGGCGTCCATCGAATTGCGGCTCACGCGGGGCACTCCGGTACGCGGATCGGTGAATCCCAGCGTCTTGGCGACCCATTCCCGGTCCAGGGGCAGCGTGCTGCCCGCAATCGCGCCGGAGCCCAGCGGACACACATTCACGCGGTCCAGCGTCCCTGCCAGACGCTCGTCGTCGCGCGCCAGCATCTCCACATACGCCAGGCAATGGTGGGCGAAGGAGACCGGCTGCGCCCGTTGCAGGTGCGTGTAGCCGGGAATCCAGACGGAAGCATTCTCGGAGGCGAGGCCCACCAGGCTGCGCTGCAGGGCCGCCACCTCCCCGCGCAGGGCCAGGATTTCATCACGCAGCCACAGCCGCACATCCAGCGCCACCTGGTCATTGCGGGAGCGTCCTGTGTGCAGCTTGGAACCGGCCGGCACCCGGCGCGTCAGCTCCGCCTCCAGGTTCATGTGCACGTCCTCCAGGGCCGGATTCCACCGGAAAGAACCGGTCTCGATTTCGGCGGCGATGGCGGCGAAGCCCGACCGGATCGCCTTCAACTCGCCGCGGGTGAGCACGCCGATCCGGGCCAGCATGCCGGCGTGGGCCAGGGAGCCACGGATGTCGTGACGCCAGAGCCGCCAGTCGAAGGAGATGGACTCCGAGAAGGCGGCGACATCGGCCGCCGGACCACCGGAAAACCTGCCGGAACGGGAGACCACCGTGGATGAGGTAGGAGACGATTTCGAACCACTCATGTGCAGAAACAGCGGCTTGCAGAGTGCTTCGGTGGGCGCTCCAAGTCACGCGGGGAAGCGGCATGGGGGTTCCGGAACTCCGCCGGAAGGCACCCGCTGGCGGCGTGGCGGCCTGACCCTGAG
>JAFLEG010000749.1 GCA_017302195.1 Verrucomicrobiota bacterium | reverse complement strand
ACCGCAACGCGGCGCCCCACCGGGAATTGGGAAGTCCGGCGTCACCCAGGCTCCCTCAGTACCAGGTCCGCCGCCGGACCTCGATCTCCGGCAGGTCGGCGACACCCCGTTGAAATGCCGCCAGATCCGCAAGGCCACCGCCCTGATTTCGGAAGTGATATGGATACACGATGCCGGGTCGGAACGCCCGGACGGCAGCGACGGCGTCGGGAATGGTCATGGTGAACGGCACGTTCATGCACAGGAACGCGAGATCAATGTCTGCCAGCGCCCGCATCTCGGGGGTGCTCCCGGTGTCGCCTGACATGTAAATCCGCCGCTCCCCCACCGTCAGGACGTATCCATTGCCCGCGCCCCGCGGATGGTTGGCGTTGTAGGCGGGCACGGCCTCGATGCGAATGCCGAAGGCATTGGTTTCCGCCCCGTTTGCCAACGGGAGGGTCAGCGCCCGCAGCGCGGCCGACATCCGGCTGAACACGGCGGCCGGTGCGATGATCCGGGTGCCCTCCTGACGGACCGCGTTCAGGGTGGCCGTGTCGAAGTGGTCACCGTGATCGTGGCTGACCAGGATGAGGTCCGCCCGGGGCAGGCGGGAATAGCGGGCCGCCCCGCCGACCGGATCATTGTAAATCATCCGATCCCTCCATCGCAGAACGAAGGAGGCGTGATTGACGGGATGCACCACCACATCGCCGTCGGTCGTGGCAAAGTGATCGCCGGTCACCGCCAAGGGATCCTCGACCACCACCGCCCGGAAGAACTCCCCGGCGGGATTGGCAACCTCGGCAGGTTCCAGAAGCTGGACGCGGTTGCTGCCGGTCCCGGCGAAGGTAATCCGCGGCCGCCAGTCGTCGCGGAGGCTTCCGGACTCCAGCCGGTACGGAACCCCGGACGGCGCCTCCAGCAGCAACTGGGCGACCGGACGCGAGCCATCTCCGGGTTCGGACACCCCTTCCAGCCGGAGACGGGGGATCTCCGCGTCCTGTGAGATCCCCCGTGATACGCACATCACCAGGCAAGCCGCCATCGCGGCCATCGTTCGGGAAGTCGAACGGCCCCGCACGCCACGCACCTGACCGGAAACACTCACGACAGCTTCTTCTGCGCATCCTCCGGCACGGCGATCTTGGTCGTGCCCACGTCCTTGATCTCCACGGTGGTGGTGCGGTCCACGTCCATGGAATTCCCATTGAACGACATGCTGCCCTGGACGTGCAGCTCGTACTTCGAGAGCACCCCATCCTTCACCCAGAACTTCACCGAGGCCTTCTCATTCTCGGAGGACGGACCATTGCCTCCGCCACCCCCACGGCGTCCGCCCCGGCTGAGCAACTCCTTGGCGGCGTCCGCCGGCAGCTCACCGGTCCAGGCATCACCCGACTGGGTGAACTCCTTCACCTTCCCCGCGAGATCCTGCGCCTCGACGGCGGGCGCCTTGTAGCCGGTGAGCATGCGGGCCAGGAAGCGTCCGGGATTCCCCTGCCCGCCACCGCCGCCGCCACCGCCCTCCGAAAGCTCGGCGACGGTCTTCCAGCCGTCGGCGGATTTCACCGCCGACTTGTCCCCCTTGAGGAACGCCTCGGTGGTCGTCTCCCCGCGGGTCATGGTCAACTGCGTCACCCCGCCCTTCTCCGCCCGGCCGTCTGTCGGACCCGGACGCATCCGTCCGCCCCCGCCCCCACCACCGCCCCCTCCCATTTCCGTCGTGGACCGCCACGAGTAGTTCGGGGCGTCGGCCAATTTCCTGGCAGCGTTGAGGACCGTATCCTTGGCGGAATCCGCGGCGGACAGGGACAAGGCCAGCCCCAGGAGGCCGGCAAACGAGAGTCGAAGATGCATGGGGTGTGAGTGGTGAACCGGTGGAGCCCGCCGGGTGGCGACCGGACGTCAGTGTCCGGATGCCGGGGCGGGAAGTACGCAGGAGTAGAGAGCACGGGGTGCCCGGAGGTTACAGCCCTCATGAGGTCGGGCCTTCGGAGGGCGTTGGATCCATCCGCGGGGGCATCCCGGGCCGGTTCCCGACCCACGCTGCCGGCTGCGGGCACCCCGGCAGGATTTATTCTCCGGTGGTGGAATCCCGTTGAGATTCGGCTGGAGGCCCTCACGGGGATGCCGCTATTACGCCCCCCGTCCCATGGATGACAACGCGCCTCCCCCCACCGAGTGCGAGGTGACCGATCTTCTGCCACAGGTGTATGAGGAGCTCCGCCGAATGGCGGCCGCCCACATGGCGAGGGAGCAGCCAGGGCAGACCCTGCAGGCCACGGCGCTGGTCCACGAGGCCTGGATCCGGCTTTCCGGGGGTGACACGCCTCCGGTATGGCGGAACCGGGCGCACTTCTTCGGGGCGGCTGCCGAAGCGATGCGCCGGATCCTCGTGGACGCGGCCCGACGGAAGCGCCAGCTCAAGCGGGGCGGCAGTGCCGAGCGGGTCCCCCTGGAGGAGTCCCGGATCCAGGCCCCCGAGTCGGATGACAAGCTGTTGCGGGTCCATGAAGTCCTGGACCAACTGTCTGCCGAGGACCCCCTCAAGGGTGAGATCGTGAAACTGCGCTGCTTTGTGGGGCTCAACCACCATGAGATCGGGGCGGCCCTGGGCGTGAACGAGAAGACCATCCGGCGCCACTGGGAGGTGGCCAAGGTTCGGTTGCTCGAACTCATGGGAGGC
>JAFLEG010000075.1 GCA_017302195.1 Verrucomicrobiota bacterium | reverse complement strand
GTTCCTGGTCGGCCTGGAGCCGCGGCGCGACCGGCGGGTTTCCCAGGAATCCTTTGTGCTCGATCTGGATGGTGCGGACCGTGGGCATCCGCTCGGCGCCGGCAAGTCCGGTCGGCTGACGGTTCGCTCGTCGCTCAGTTCCCGTTCCGCGGTATTCCTGGATCTCGATGACGACGGGGATCTGGATCTGGTGACCAACGAGTTTGATGACGTTCCGCAGGTCCTGATCAACGATCTGTCCTCCCGGCAGCCGCTGCACTTCCTCAAGCTGCGGCTGAAGGGAACAGCGGGAAACCGCCAGGGCCTCGGGGCGGTGGTGCGGGTGAAGGCCGGTGGCCGCGAGTTCAGCCGGTATGTAGATGGCAAGTCGGGTTACCTCGGGCAAAGCGACCTGCCGCTGTACTTCGGACTTGGAGACACCGCCGCGGCTGAGGAAATCCGCATCCAGTGGCCCTCGGGAACACGGCAGACGGTCCGCGAACGCATTCCCACCAATGCCCTGATGGTGATCGAGGAACCCAGGCCCTGAGCCGTCACGCGGGTCCACCCCGGGCTTACTCGACTGGCCGGTAGCCCCTGCCCTTCGCCCTTTCGCCGACTGGCATCCCATCCGAATCAAGCCGGATGCCGTCCGGGTTGACGGCATTGGCTCCGTTGGTGATCACGCCGTGGGGATCGAGCACGGAACCGGCGATGACGCAGTCGCGGACGACCCCGCCCAACGGCAGGTGCAGTTCAAAACGCGGCAGTCCGGGATTGCCCCCCGCAAGTGTGTTCCCCACAAAGAGGCACCCGAGATACGACCCCAGTCCGCCGAGGTCATCAATGCCGTTGCGGTTGGCGGTCAGCGTACAGCGCTCCATCTGGAGCCGGGATCGCGGAAACACGGTGATGGCCCCATTGTTGTTGAAGGGGTTTTCCCCCTCGCCGGGGCCGGTGTTGGAGACGTTTCCGGTGAAGAGACAGTTGACCACCCGGGCGTGGCTTCCCCAGAGCAGATCCAGGGCGGCGCCGGTCACCTCGGCCCGGTTGTCGCGGAAGACGCAGTCCTCAATGAGCACCACCTGGTTGGTGGCCCCCTCCTGCTGGATGGAGATCCCGCCGGCACACGGACTGGCGTAGTTGCCGACGATTTCCAGGCGCCGCAGCACCGGTGCGGAGCGGCGGTAGATTTTGATGGCGCCGCCGTCGCCGTAATAGAAGCGGCCCTTCCGGAACGCGCGGTCGGGTTCCATCCGATCCTGGAAGGAATTGGTGACGAAGTGATGGGCGCCGGTCAGCCGCAGGTTTTCCACCACGGTGTTGGTGCCCAGGCCGTCGCCCAGATAGATCACGTGATTGACCACCGCCGGAAAGGAGGCCGCGGCGCGATCCGCGATGTCGGGATTGGATGCCGTGAGGGTGGGACGACCCACTCCGGTGACGCGCAGGCCGTCATGAGCCCGGTTCAGGTAGATCAATGCCTGTCCATGGGCCTTCGGCGCGTAGGTGCCCGGATGGATGCGGACCGTCTTGACCGCCGGGTTTTGGGCCGCCTGGTTCAGGACTTCCTGGAGATCATCCCCGGGCTGGACCTGATAGGCCCCGTCCTTCAGTTCGAAGGCGCCGAGTTGCCATCCGATCAGCAGTCCCCCGAGCACCAGGACCACCCGGAAGGTGGGCAGCATGGAGGGAACCGTTGGGCTCATGACAGGCTTGATGGAAGAAAGTCTGCGGCTCTGCCGAGAGCCTCACCCGGGTTCACTGCCTGGGCTCCACCTTCCTGGACCGGTAGTGGACCTGGGGATGCACACGGGCGGCTGGATCCAGCAGCTTGATGTCGGTCTCCGTTGCCGTGTTCGTCGAGAAGGCGTCCCAACGTGCGAAGTCCGTCGAACGTTCCGTGACATAGGTCTGACCTTTCGTGCCGATGAGGGAGAAGCGGAATCCACCGCCATCGAGGTGGCTTCCCAGGAAACGGGAGGACAGAAGTTCGGGAGGGTCGCGTTGGACCCACGTTTGCTCCGGAGCAATCTTCACTGCCCACATATCCCAAATCGTGCTCCGAGACGAACCCTGGCGATCAGGCGAAGGTCCGTTGCCAGAGGACAGGATGATCCAGCCTCCCTCCGGGGTTCGGACGCATCCATGGCTCCAGCCTTCGGTACCTACCTGAAACGACTGCCACCACAGTGGCTGACCCTCCGGAGTGAGCCTGACAATCACGGTGCTCCTGTCGCGAACACCCCCGTGTCCCACTGCCAGCACCCCGCCATCCTCGCACTCCGCCACACCGGTAACTTTCCTCAAGCGGCCCGGGTGCCGGAATTCATGTTCCCACACCGGGCGTCCGGCCGCATCCCATTTGGAAAGCAGACCGAATCTCTCACCTTCGTCCTCGGAGGCAGGAGACTGAAACTCTCCACCAGCCACCAGGCCTCCATCCCGTGTGGCCAGCGCGGCAGAGCCCCAAGCCTCCGCTCCCTTCTCCACCCGCTGAGACCAGAGCAGTGCGCCATTCGTAGGATTGGCCCTGCCGACCCAGAAGTTCTCCGATGTCCAGAAGACATGGGATTCCGAGTTGACCGCGATCGCCCGCATTGGTCCGAAGACCGCGTCGTAGAGCCGTTCCCAAAGCAAATGCCCCTGACCATCCAGATGGAGCAGCCATCCCTCCAAAAAGCCATCGATCATCGCCTGTCCCGCGACGAGACACCCGGTCGTTGAATCCAGACAGATGGCACGTCCGAAGCCCCGGGAGCCGGGGTTGAAGGACCGTTCCCAGAGACGTCTGCCATCGGCGGCCAAAGCGACCACCCACAGGTCTGCGATGCCGATTCGTGGGGCCGTCTTGCCAGGACCGGATGGGGATGTCGAACCTCCCACCGCCAGCAACCGACCATCCCGGGTGGCCACGATCCCGCTGAATTGCTCCAGGCCATCGCCCCCAAGGGCCACATCCCACTTGCGGCGTCCCTCTCCATCCAATGCGATGATCCAGCCATCATACAGGTCGGTGCCGTAGTTTGGGGAGCCCTTGTCGTCACCAGTCCCGTGGAAATACGAACCGCCAGCCAACACCACATCCCCGGAGGGAAGGACCGTTACTCCACCCGCAAAGTCCTGCCCAGGACTGGACACGGTTCGCTCCCAAACCTTTCTTGCAGCCTGGGCGTCGAACGGCTCTTCAGCGAGCAGTAGCCCAGAGACGCAAAGGCCCATCAGAAGAGTTGCAGGAGCCGGGCTCACTGTTGGAGGGCTACCAGCATCCCGGCTGCCCATCAAGCGCCGGTGTGTCATGAAATCCTTAGGGGTGCACTGCCGTGCGATGCAGTGGATCGGTGCGCTGCCCTGGGCACATGACGGGTCAGTCAAAGGGCAGGTGTGATCGGAGACGGAGGGAACACGTGGTGCCATCAGGCAGCGGCGGCGGGCAGCAGACGGCGAAGGACGAAGAGAAGTCCCGCCACCACGACGGACAGGGCGATCCAGAAGAGCCACATTCCCCGGCCCGCCCACGCCCCCCGCGGGATGGGGGTCCGTCCGCCGGTGCGGATTTCGCCGCCGGGGGTCACGGGCAGGCTGGCCGCGTTCAGGAGACCCGCGGCCACCAGTTCGAGATCGTACACCGGTGCGGTGGCGTCGGGATGTCCGTAATACAGTTCGGTGGGTGGTGTGACCGGTCCGAGAAAATGGAGACGCGCCACGGGGTACCAGGCGGTGACGTCTGTGAGCGAAAGGGGCGCATTGTCACCGTTCCGGATTTCCAGCCACAGGCTGGCGGACTCGGGCCGGTGATGAAGGGGAATGGAGGCGGGCCGGGGGGAGCCATCAGGCGTCCGCGTCCATCGGATGGAGCCCAGCACCCGGCGGCGGGTGTTGCCCCGCGGATCGGCCCAGACTTCCACGACCTCAACGCTTCGGTCGAAAAGGGGTGTCGCGGAGTCGAGTTGCAGCGCTGTGACGGGAGCGCCGGCCAGAGGCAGCGTCAGCGACCATCGGCTCACCGTGGGACGCGCGGGATCATCCGCAGCCGAGGGCTGGATCCGCACCGAACGGAGGGTCGCATGCGGTTCCAGGAGGTACGGACGTTGCCGGCCCCCGCTCATCAGGCGCACATCGCCCAGATCCGGACGCGCATGACTCATCACCTCCAGGCCCAGCTCCAGCACCTGGGGTCCCGCCTGGGCCATGGAGAGACTTTGGCGGTACTGCCAGCCCGAGACGTCCAGGGGTCCGGCCAGCGCAAAGGGATCGGGGACCACCGACTTCGGCTGGAATGCACCGTTGGTCGCCAGTGCACCGAAGGACGCCCCCTGGGGGCGGACGGAGCGAAGCCGGTCAGAGAATGCGCCCAGGTCATACGAGGGCGCTGGGCAGTCCTGGTTTCCAGCGAGCAGTTGGTGGACGCCCGGCTCGCGAGCCCAGAAGACCAGTTCCACGGGCACGGTCAGCAGCGTGATTCGGGAGATGTGCAGCGGAGGACTATCGCCGTTCTCGAGGATCCACAGGACTTCACGGGAAGGAAGGTTCCGGTGGATCTCAAAGCGGGCGGGAACTTCGGGGTCAGATCCTGGAGGCGTCGCGCGATACACCAGATCCCGGGCGATCCACTGATCGCGCCACTCCCCGCGGTGCCATTCACGCACCCCCAGCGACGCCCGGCGGGTGAAGTAGCCCTCCGGACTGAACAGTTCGAGGGCAACGGCATCCCGGTTGGCGCTGCCGACGTCCAATCGAAGCCGGGTTTCGCCCGCCCCTTCCTCGCGGCCCAGCACCGGAACCGCGTTGGTTTCCAGGACGGGGGGCGGACCGGAACCCACCACCTGCAGGGAGACGGCGGAGATTGGGACCGGGGCTGTCCGGGCGTCATCCAGGGTGATGCGCAGCCAGCCCCAGACCGCGGGGGGCAGCGGGAGCTGGAGCCGGGATTCCCCCTGATAATTCTGGTAGAGCGGCAGGCCGGTGGCGATGGAGCGCCAGGAACGACCGTCGGCCGAGCCGTCCACCCGGGCTGCCTTGATGAAGGAGCCTGCGCCGGCCGCGACCTGAAGACCGCTGACGGGCTGATCGCTGCCCGTTTCCAGGGTCATCACCGTGGCCTGAGGCTGGAGGGCGACCTGGAGTGATTTGGCCGCCCGGATGGGCGGGTCGGGGTCGGGCGTTTGGGGACGCTGGAGAATCCAGGCGACTTCCGCCCCGGAGGGATCCAGCAGGCGCAAATCCGCCGCGCCGGGGCGGAGGGCGTTGAGGGTCTCGGGGGGCAGCGACGCCTTGACGAGGCCGGCACCGGCAACGTGAACCGGCTGGACGTGCTGCCAGTCGGGGACATGGACCGCCGCCGTCAGGGAATCCCACAGCAGGGTGAGCCCCAGCAGCCCACCCATGCCGGAACCGCCTCCCCAGGGTCCGCCGTGCGCGCCCCCGGGCCGTGTGTCCCGGGCTGCGGGCCGGAGGGGTCTAGGAGGGTTCATGAGGGGAAGGAGGACGGGTCGAATCCGGACCGGCGGCCAGGAAGCGCTGGTACAGGAACGAGGCCACCATGGCAATGACCGCCACCGCGGCGAAGGCGCCCACCCGGTAGAGTTGGTTGAGCCGGGACAGGTCGTGGAGGAAAAGCTTGAGCAGGGTGAGGCCGAGCAGGGCCAGACCCGCGTAGCGAACCAGGGCCAGGCGTCGTCGGATGCCCACCACCAGCAGGAGAAAGGCGAACAGCGCCCACGCGATGGTGTAGGTCATGTCGCGGGCGAAGTTTCCGGAGAACTCGAAGGTCAGGACATGGCCACTGCCGAAGTAGTCGGCGATCTCCATGTTCACCAGCAGGAATGCCAGCACGGTGCCGAGCCCCTGCAGCACCGGCGCCACGGCCTGTCCCATCAACTGATGGCCGCGGGCGCCCAGGAAACGGGCCGCCGCGAACAAACAGAGGGTGGTGAGCCCGTAGGTGTAGAGATACCAGTTGAGGATCGGCGTGGAGGAGCGCGGATGGTAGGTGAGGACGGCGGGGTTGAGCGCCAGCCGGATGAATGCCACCAGCAGCAGCGCGAACCCGACGGCCGGCAGGCCCGCATGCGGCACGCGGAGGAACAGCCAGCACAGGGCGGCGCCTTCGAGCGCCCAGGCGAGGGTGATCCACTGGCGATCCCACTGAATCGGGAAGATAATGGTGATGAAGAACAGGACCACGCCGCCCGCCCAGGCCAACTGGTCCAGCCGGTGGGGCGCCCCCTCGGGGAGATGCCGGACGCGATGCATCAGGGCCAGGAGCGAGGGCACGGCGAAGGCGGCCGGCAGCAGGCCGGGATACGGATTGGGGAAGGCCTTGCTGACCAGCAGATGGATCAGGCCGAACTGCACCGGACCGCTCAGGGCGGACACCACCCAGGGCAGCCGGTGATCGCGGTACTCGGCGGCCCAGAAGAAGGGAAAGACCAGGAAGACCGCATAGAACCCCAGTTCCCAAAGCAGAGGCACCACGGCTTGAGTCGGATCGAGGGAGACCGACTGCCAGGACCATTGCAGGAGGACGGTGCAGCCGAACCCGACGGCCAGGAGCCACTCCAGACGCGCCATGCGAACCAATCCCAACAGCAGCGCCAGCAGGAGCGCGCCCAGGGCAAAAACTGAGGAGGGATCGGCGGGACGAAACCTGGCGGCCACCATCATCAGCAACAGAAAGGGCAGGCTGGCTGACAGGCATGGGATCATCAGCCGGGAGACATGCGGATCCGGGCCCGACGGTGGCGATCCCGGCTGGTCGTGCCCGAACGGCGTGGAACGTGAGGAGCGTCGCCAGAGCAGGAGGCCCGCGCCGAAGAAAAAGAGTGCGCCCGCAGCGATGACCAGAAGCCCCTCGGAAAGCGCCACTCCCTGGTGGGCGCCGCCAATCCAATAGGCGGCGACGACCAGGGTGAGGCAAAGGACGGCCGCCAATCCGGCGATCGCCCCGGTGACGATGGCGCCGACGACCGCCAGCACATCCACCGCCAATACCGCGAGCCAGAAGAGGCCGGGCACGGTGAGATCCCGGAGGATCGGCAGCAGAACCAGGATCAGCGCGAGAGCGGGGAAAAACTGACTCCATGCCGGTGCCGTCTGGGTGGCCCCAGGTCGCAGATGCTGGAGGACCCACGGGAACACGGTGTGGAGGAGGGCAAAGGCGAGATAGAGCCCGAATGCCCAGGGAAACTGATCCTGGGTCAGCCGGGTGGACGTCCACAGGGACAGCAGGGCAAACAGCAGGGATCCCGCAGCGGACTCCAGGGCACGCCAGCGCGGCTGCAGCACGACCAGGAGCAGCAGCATCAGGTCGGCGCCGAACGCGAGGGAGAAGAGGCGTCCGGGCTGGTACCCCAGCGGTCCGGTGAACAGCAGCGGGAAACAGATTCCCAACGCCACCAGCGGCGGTGCCAGGGCGGATATCGCGATCCAGCGATGCCACCAGTTCCCGCGCAGCGCCCAAATGGCGGCGCCCAGGAAGAGCAGCGGCATGCCCAGGAAGATGCGCTGGGCGACGAAGATCTTTTCCGGCGAGAAGAACTTCGCATGCCAGCCGAGCTGCATCGCCACCGTTCCCACCATGGCGAGAAGCACCAGCAGGTGCCAGCGGCGGCGCTGCACCACGGCGATCAGGCCCAGATCCAGCAGGGCGATGTAGCCGAACAGCCCCAGGGCGTTGTCCTGTCCGGTGGACAGCAGCAGCGGCGTGAGGAATCCGCCCAGCATTCCCAGCACGGCGACCACGGGGGCGTTCAGGCGCACCGCCAGGGCAAAGGCGGTGGCCGTGATGAGGGTCATCAGAAGGAAGGTCGGCACCGGTCCGAAGAACGGAAAATGGTAGAACGCCCGGCAGGCAAAGGTGACGGCGTACAGGATGACCACCCCGGTGGCGCACAGCGTCTGTGCCGTGACCGTGTACTCCCGGCGCCGGAGGACCACGCCGCCGATCAGCAGCCCCGTCCCCAGGAAAAAGCCCGCCGCGGCGCGCACCTCGGGTGGCACCAGATTGTGTTCGAACGAGTATTTGAGTCCGAGCGCCGCCGCGAAGAACAGCGCGAGCCCGCCCAACCAGGCGAACAGCCGGACGCCGACAAACTGCTCCCAGTTGAAGGCGGGAGCCGGAGGGGCGGACGGCGACGGTGTTGCGGGGTCCGTCACGGGTGGGAGCGGAGGCGACGGAGGCGGGGCGGTGTCGGGGCACGCGTCCATCGGCCCTGGAATGAGAGGGGGGCTTTCCCGAGGCGGGACTTCCGGGGCCCTGGATCGGGCGACCAGCAACGCCGAGGGCAGCGGTGCCTGGCCGGAGGGAGACGGACGTGACCCTTCAGGAGCCCGGGGGGCCGCAGGAGTCCGGACGGCGGGCTCGGACGGGGGAAGAGGGTCGGGAATTCGGTGCGGAACGTCCTGCCGGAGGCGGTTGAGCTGCTCGGTGAGCAGGTGGACGCGGTCCTCCAGGTTGCGGACAGCCTCGCGATCCCGCTGCGATCGCTGAAAGAGCGTCAGGAGCGTGGCGATCCCCCCGAGAAGCAGCAGGAGCAGCAGGAGAAAATCCATGAATGGGCCGGGTTGAGAGCGCCCAATAGGACGGACGAACGATGGATCCCGCAAGCGGAGAGGACATCGGGGGTTTCCCGGCGGACCGGCAGGGAATGCTCCGGAGATTGGCCATGGGCTTTTGTGGCATGAGGGAAGGCAGATACACCCTCTCCGGCGGGACGGCTGGTGAGGATTTGCGTCAGTTTCAACACCAGCAGCGGCTTCAGTCCGGCATGCAGATTTGCCCTCCAGCCTGGAGAGGCCGGGTACGATCCCAACGCCTTCATCGAGCTTTGGACACCCGCGGATGCCGGCTACCAGGCGGCCAACCCGTATGGGAACACCCAGGCCCGATATTTCATCCCCCTGCCGGAAGTGCGGGGCCGACCCTCCGCCCCCATTGACCGACTCCCTTCCTGACGTCCAACTCCTGGGTGTCATGGTTCCTGTCCCTCCGGTCTCTGCTGGGGTTGCCGTGGGCTGGCTGGTCCTGGCCATCACCCTGGCTGACCGAACCGCCGCGGCAGGCGCCGAGTTCTGGCTCACGCACCCCGAGGGCTCGGCGCGCTTTCAAAGGCAGGAGACCGCGCCGGTGTTTCGGACCGGTGGCGCAACCTCTCAGGCCGTGGTGGCAATTGATAAACAGACCACCTTCCAGACCATGGACGGGTTCGGGTACACGCTCACCGGCGGGAGTGCGGCGCTGCTGAAGGCCATGAGCCCGGACGCCCGACGGGCGGTGCTCACCGAGTTGTTCGACTCCGGGTCCACCCACCTCGGCGTGAGCTACCTTCGCCTTTCTGTCGGGGCGTCCGATCTCGATGCCCGGGTATTCAGCTACAACGATCTCGCGGCTGGGGAGACCGATCCGACGCTGTCCCGATTCGATCTGGGCCCGGATCGAACGGCGTTGCTGCCGGTCCTGCGCGAGATCCTGGCCCTTCAGCCGGACCTGAAGATGATGGCCTCCCCCTGGTCGGCGCCGGCATGGATGAAGTCCAATGGCGACTCGCGGGGCGGCCGGTTGGAACGGCGGTGGTTCGGCGCCTACGCGGGCTATCTGGTGAAGTACATCGAGGCCCTCCGCCGGGAGGGGATCGTCCTGGACGCCCTCACCGTGCAGAACGAGCCCCTGAATCCCGACAACAACCCCAGCATGTTCATGCCGGCGGAGGATCAGGCAGCCTTCATCCGCGACCATCTCGGCCCGGCCCTGCGCGCGGCGGGGCTGAGAACCAGGATTGTCTGCTACGACCACAATGCCGACAGGGTGGACTATCCGCTCACCGTCCTGGGCGACCCGGGCGCCAAGGCCTTTGTGGAGGGCTCCGCGTTTCACCTTTACGCCGGCTCCATTGAGGCGCTGGAGGCCGTCCATCGGGCGCATCCCGATCGGAGCCTGTACTTCACCGAACAGTGGATGAGTGCTCCGGCCAACCTGGCGGGTGATCTCCCCTGGCATGTGACCCATGTGCTCATCGGAGCCTCGCGGCACTGGTGCCGCACGGTGCTGGAGTGGAACCTGGCGGCCGATCCGCACCAGGGACCGCATACCGATCGGGGCGGCTGCGACCGCTGTCTCGGGGCGCTCACCCTCCATGGCGATCGTGTGACCCGGAATCCCGCCTATTACGTGATCGCCCATGCCTCGAAGTTCGTGCGTCCGGGTTCGGTGCGCATCGCCTCATCGGGTCCCGATTCCCTGCCCCAGGTCGCCTTCCGGACGCCCGGGAACCGCACCGTCCTGATCGCCTTCAATGCCGATGCCGTCGAACGCCGGTTCATCATCCAGGCGGCCGAAGGGCGGGCTGAGGCCTCACTCCCCGGCCGTGCGGTGGGCACCTATGTGTGGTGATCCGCCGTCCTCCGGATCGGGGCCCGATGCTCTGGTGCTGCATCGGGTGACCCAACCATCCGACCCATGGCTGGGCCCGGCTGAAGCGCTGTACCGGGGGTCCTTCGACCGGCGGGAGCGGCGCGAGAGCCTCTCCGAGCCGATGCCCAATCCCCACTTCCATCTCCAGGGGGTGCTGTGGCACGGGACCCTGGCGGGCCTTGTCACGCTTTGGCGCTTCGAGGGCTTCGTCTTCATCGAGCATCTCGCCATGCGGCCCGAAATGGGTAGTGGGCTACTTTGACGAAAGCGCCCTGCCGATGAGCCTGAGGAGCCGCGAAAACAACGATGGCCTAGAATCAGCGGCGGGCATCCTGACTACGGGCGGCGCGTTCAATGGTACCACAACGGGAGTAGTCACCTTTGCGGGAAGGGTGATCTCACCCGCTTTTCCCCAAAGGACGGTGATTCTGCATTCGGCAGGCTTCCTTGCCCTGTGATTAGCAGCCGTGAATCCATCAACGGTTGCGAATGCGGAATCCCCGCAATCCATCCTGTGAGCAAGCGACAGCGCGACATCCTTTGGAATCCATCCAACCCTTCGTCCGGCTACAGTCTCAACAACAATGGCGTTTCCGTCATGCTG
>JAFLEG010000748.1 GCA_017302195.1 Verrucomicrobiota bacterium | reverse complement strand
GAGATCATGCTGCAGCAGACCCAGGTCCGAACCGTGATCCCCTACTGGGAGCGCTGGATGCAGGCCCTGCCCGACGTACCCGCACTCGCCCGCGCGCCCGAGGAGCGGGTGCTCAAGCTGTGGGAAGGCCTCGGCTACTACTCCCGCGCCCGCAATCTTCAGCGGGCGGCCCGGCTGCTGGTCGAACGGGGAGCGGCAGTTCCCGACACGGTGGAAGGCCTGCTCGAACTGCCGGGCATCGGCCGTTACACCGCCGGCGCCATCGCCAGCATCGCCTTCCTGCGTCCGGCGCCGATTCTCGACGGCAATGTCATCCGGGTGCTGACCCGTCTGTTCGCCCTCGGCGGGGATCCCAAGGCCTCCCGGTTGAACGCCCGGCTCTGGACTCTCGCGGAGGATCTGGTGGAGGCCGCCGCCTCAACGGCAGACCCCCTCGCCTGCTCGGCATCCAACCAGGGCCTGATGGAACTGGGCGCGCTGATCTGCACCCCGAAGGACCCGTGCTGCGGCGAATGTCCGCTGGAGCCGCACTGCAGGGGGCGTGCTCTGGGACGGGTGCCCCGCCTGCCCGGAGGATCCCGCCGCGCCACGGCAGTGCCTCTGCGCCGGGTGGTTGTGGTCGCGGAGCATCGGGGACGCCGGTGGGTGCGGCAGCGTCCTGCGGACGCCGTCAACGGCGGCTTCTGGGAGTTTCCCGAGCGCGATCTTGCGGAGGGATCGGAGGCATTGCAGGTGGCTGCCGACTGGCTGGGAACATCCCCATCGCGGTTCGAGGCCCTCGGCCAGGTACGTCACGCCATCACCCGGCACCGGATTCTGCTGGACGTCCTCCGGCTGCGCGGCGCGCCGCGGCGTGGCGCGGCGATGTCCGCACGCTGGGTTTCCCCGCAGCAGCTCGCGGCCCTGCCGTTGACCGGCGCGCACCGGCGGATCGCCCGCCGCTTCCTCGGACGCTCGGCCGCGACGCGTTGAGACCCTCTACGGCACCGGGACCGCATGCCATCGGTCGGCGGCGGGTGACTCGATCACCGTATCAGGCTTCCCGGTCCCCCACTGGATTCTCGCCCGCACGGGCGCGGCATCGCCCAGGCCGAAGTGAACCGCCGCCGGCCCCTGCGAACGAAAGCCATCCCCGGTGGTCCGCCAGCGGCTTCGGGTTCCTCCGGGCATCTCCAGCATCACCTGGGTTCCCGACGGCGGCGCCCCCGCGAACCGGAATCCCATCCAGCGGCCGCGCGGTGTGAGCCGGTTGCGATACACCAGCAGACGCTGACGCGTCCGCGGCCAGCCCTCCTGGGTGGTCAGGACCAGATCGGGGCGCCCGTCGAGGTCCAGGTCGGCCGCGACCAGGTTCCGGCAATCCATGGGCACCGCCAGACCGAGCAGCCAGGCCACCTCCGCGAACTCGCCGTCGCCGAACTGCAGCAGAAACTGGTTGTCCTGCCATCCGCCATAGCTGGCCCCGGCCGCCTGACGCCGACCCGCAGCCGTCTGGAAGTAGAGCTTGGCGGCCGGGTCCGGATCGGACCCCGCAACAAAGCGGTCGTGCCGCCAGAACTGACGCTCATAGTCCGCGACGCTGCTGCGGGTTTCATGTCCGTTGGCCACCGCCAGATCGAGGCGGCCATCGAGATCGAAGTCCTCCCAGCCCGCGCCCCAGGTCCAACCCGTGGATGCCAGCGGCCGGTCCACCGCGTCGCTGGCCGGGACGAGGGGTGCGGCACGATCTGCCGTGCCAAAGTAGAGACGGTTACCCCGCGTCATGGCGCGCACCATGCCGGGGGGTTCACCGGGTGCCAGACGACGCAGACCCAGTCCCTCCAGACGCTCCGCCACCGGTGAATCCATGCCCAGCATCAGCAGGTCCGGCCGTGCGTCCCCATTGGCGTCCTGAAAGGCATGAGCCATTCCAAAGGCATGCCGGGCGGCTCCCAGGATCTGGCCGGCGTCCCGGAAGTGTCCCCGTCCGTCGTTCTCAAACACATCCAGTCCGGCAAAGTCGCTGACGTTCACCAGATCGAGGTCCCGGTCGCCATCCAGGTCCAGCAGCGACGCGCTGTAGCTGCGGCGGCGGCGCACGGGATCATCGTGAAGGTGATCCTGGAGACGGCGTACCTGAGCGACGCGCAGATCGTGGCATTTGCCAAAACCACCATCGACAACGTGAACAAGGTGCTGGGCAAGACTTGGGCGCTGGCGGATGACAAAGTGCTGCTGCACTACAAGCACCGCCGCTGGCTGCCGCTGGTGTTTTCGGTGGAGGAAGGTCTCAATGTGGAGATCACGCCGGACATGGAGGAAAAGCTCAAGCCGCTGCTGGGCACCAGCGTGGTGCTGCAGCCGGCCTACATCCGCCATTACCCGCAGGGGGCCACGGCCTGCCACATCGTCGGCTACACCGGCAAGACGCGGCCGCTGCCCACGGGGCCGATCGTCGATGGCGATCCGGTGTTCGAGGAGATGGAAGGACGCGAAGGCATAGAGACCGCGTTCGACAGCGATTTAAAGGGGCAGGCGGGCCTGGTGAATGTGCTCTTCAGCCCGGACGGCAAACGGCTGGCGGAGGATGTGCGCCGCAATCCGGTGCCGGGGCGAAATGTGGTGCTGTCCATCGACTACAACTTCCAAAAGTATGCCGAGAACGCGCTGAAGAAGCACACGACAAGCGGGGCGATG
>JAFLEG010000747.1 GCA_017302195.1 Verrucomicrobiota bacterium | reverse complement strand
GCCCCGAGATTCTCCTCATCGGTCCACAGCACCAGGCGCACGGTGCTGCGCGGACGCAACCCCAGCTCCCGCATCAGCCGGACTGCTTCCCACGCCGCCAGGCAGCCACCGGCGTCATCCTGGGCGCCTTGTCCAATGTCCCAGGAATCCAGGTGCCCACCCAGCACCACCACCGAGTCCGGATGCTCGCGTCCGCGCAGTTCGGCGATGACGTTGCGGGCAGTCGTCTCGGGAAGGGTTTCCGCGCCGAGGGTGAGCTGGACCACCGGCGTGATTCCCGCGGCCTGCCAGCGGGCGATCCGTTCGGCATCCTCCGGCGCCAGTGCGGCGTGCGGGATGCGCGGGATGCCCTCCTGATAGGACATCGCCCCGGTATGCGGTGTGCGCAGGGAGAACGGGGTGACACTGCGGATCAGGCTGGCCACCGCGCCGGCCTTGGCCGCCTCGATGGCGCCGCTCCACCGGAACCGCACGGTGGCGCCATAGTCGGTGAATGGCGCGTTGAAGACGACGATGCGCCCGCGCGCCTCGGCGATCCGGTTGCTGAGCTCGGCAAAGCTGGAGACCACAAGCACCGGGGCGGTGATGCCGTCCGGAGGCGTCCCCACCGTGCCGCCCAGGGCCAGCACCGGCAGCGACTCCGGATGGGGGGCGATCAGCAGGGCGGACTCCGCGCCGCGCCGCCAGCGCCGCACGGGCACGGGTTCGCCGCGCACGTTCTCCAGCCCGTCGCGGCGCAGTTCCTCCAGCACCCAGTCCGTGGCCGACTCCAGATTGGTGGTGCCCGAGTACCGCGGTCCGAAGGTGTCGCACAGGTGGGACAACCGCCGGTGCGGCACGGGGGATCCGGTGGCGGCGGCAACGAGGCGATCGAGATCCGCGCGCAGGGCGTCCGGCAGTTGCACCGCCTCCTTTTTGGCACCGCCCCCACCCCCTCCTGCGGGCGCCGCCTTGAGCGACCGCAGGCGCAGGTCCTTCAGCTCGGCCGTGGTGCTGTAGCTGGCAATGCCGAAAGGCTTGGAAAGCTCGATGTCGCCGGGGCGGAGGGAGATCTTCTTTCCCTCGATGTTGGCGTGGATGCGGCGGGTGCCGTCAATCCACACCGAGAGATGGGTGGGTGTGACGGCCAGCCGGATGGCATACCAGCGTCCGGCCTCAAACCGCTGATAGGTCGTCGTCTCGTTGTGGGCCGCATCGTTGCCGTCGAGGGAGGAGATCCCGACCACGCTGCCGCCCCAGCCGCCGACGATCAGCGTGGCGAAGTCGGAGCCGACCGGAAAGGTGATGCCGCAGAAGAAATCGCTGCCCACCATGCGGCGCGCCTGCAGTTCCACCTCGTAGTCCGTGGTGGGAATGGGGTTGGTGTACGTGACCCCGGTGAGCATGCCCATGTTGAGCACGAGGGCGCCGTCCGCCACCGCCACCTCGCCGGAGCCGCCGAAGGGCGTCGTGGTCCAGCCCGCCAGGGTCTTGCCGTCAAACAGGGGCTTCCACTCCTGCGCCCGCACCACGACCAGGGCGATCCAGCACAGCACCACCATCATCGCGCATCGCATGGCGACAGCCTGACACCCGCCGCTGCCGGTGCGAAGGCGATACTGATCAGACCGCTTGCGGACGATGCATGCTTCGGTTGTCGGTGACGGGACCGTGGTGCGGTCTCCGAACAGGGAGAAACGCACACCAAGGACACGAAGGACGCAAAGGGGCAGGCCTTCGGGTCTTGCAAGGAACGGCGGTGTCTGGACGCGATCTATCGCCGGCCGGAGGCCGCTGCCGCAGGCAGCCGGCGGATGCGATGATTCTCGCTGTCCCCGATCCACAGGGTGCCGTCGGGATCCAGCCAGACGCCGTGCGGACGCGCCAGGCGGCAGGTTGCCGGATCGCCATCGGGGCCGTCTCCCTTCTCGCCTGTGCCGATCACCCATTCGAGGGTCCCGCGCCGCACGTCCAGCCTGCGGATCGAGTGGCTCTCGGTATCCGCAAGATACACGTCGCCCTCTGGACCGACGGCCAGTCCCTTCGGACCGGAAAGCGTGGCCTGAAGGGCGGGGCCGCCGTTGCCGGTGAATCCCTTGGCGCCGGTGCCGGCCATGTGCCGGATAACGCCGACGTCGAGGTCGAGGCGGAAGACCTGGTTGCCTTCGCGGGTGGCCAGCCAGAGGCGGCCCGCGGCATCGAAATCCAGGGCGCGCGGCCCGTTGAGAGGGGTTCCGGCAATCGGCGCGTTGTCCGGCGTGGGACCGGGTGCTCCCGTGCCGGCGATGGTGGTGAGGATGCCCGTCTGCGGATCCAGCCGCCGGATCACATGATTGCCGATGTCCCCGATGTAGAGGTGTCCCCGGGGCCCGAACTGGATGCTGTGGGGCTGCCGCAGCCGCGCGGCGATGGCGGGGCCGCCGTCGCCGGAGTAGCCCGCCTCACCGGTGCCGGCGACCGTGGTGATCCGATGGGTCTGCGCGTCCACACGGCGGATGGCATGGTTCCTCATGTCGGCGATGAACAGGTGGCCGCCGGCATCGAAGCGCAGTTCGTGGGGTTGATGGAGGGTCGCCCCGGTGGCAGGACCGCCGTCTCCCGAATAGCCGGCGGCTCCCGTGCCGGCGACGGTGTGGAGGGTGCCCTGTGCATCCAGGCGCCGGATCCGCTGGCCGTCGTACTCGCAGAACCAGAGGGC
>JAFLEG010000746.1 GCA_017302195.1 Verrucomicrobiota bacterium | reverse complement strand
GCACCCGGCCGGGTGACCCGTCTGGCGGGAGACCCGATCTACGACGCCAACCCGGCCGCCAATCCCGGGGCGGACGACGACTACTACTTTGCCGGCGAGTTTCCCCCGGGATTCAACGGGCTGGCGGAGACGCTGTTCGTGCCCGCCGACGAACCCTGGTCCGCGTGGGAGCGGGCCCATTCCCACACCGACCTGGCCAACCGCCTGCACCTGGTCCTGACCCCCGCCCAGGTGGCTGCCGCCGCGGGATTCCGGCTGCGCGTGGAATTCGCCACCGGGGGCACGCTGATCAACGGCGTGTCCCAGCCCGGATTTGGGCCGCACGACATGGAGATTCAGTTCCGGAACGGCGCGGGCACGGCGACGGTGTTGCGCACGCAGACCGTGACGCAGGCGACGGAGATGGTGCTGGAATTCACCGCCGGCGACGTGGGCGCCACCCCGGGAGCCAACACCCTCGAAATCACCCGCACGGGTCCGCGCGGTGCCGGCATTGCAGCCTGGCTCCTGTATGACTACCTCCGGCTGGAGGCCTTGAGCCCGAACGCCGCACCGACCCTGACGCCTCCCGGAGACCGTCAGGTGGACGAACTGGCCCTGCTGAACTTCTCCCTCCAGGCCACGGATCCGGACCCCCAGCAGACGCTCTCCTTTGCGCTGGTGGACGGTCCGGCCGGCATGACGGTGACCACCGCCGGACTGCTGAGCTGGATCCCGACCGAAGCCCAGGGCCCGGGGGTGTACACCGTGACCGTCCGCGTCACCGACAACGGGGCGCCCGCGGCCAGCGACACCCGCCAGTTCACGGTGACCGTGGCCGAGGTGCCGGACCCCGTCGCCCGCACGGTCTGGCAGATCGGCACCGACAACCTGCCGTCGGTGGCGCCCTACGCCCCCTCGGGCGAATTCAGCATCGAAAGCGGCCGGAACGACGCGGCGCCCGGCCTGGTGACCCGCCTGCCCGGTGATCCCCAGTATGCTGCCGGCGCCAACCCGGTGGCGGATGACGACTTCTACTTTGCCGGCGCCTATCCGGCCGGATTCAATGGCCTGGCCGCAACGCTGTCGGTGCCCAATGACGAGCCGCCCGCGGCCTGGGAACGGGCCCACTCCCACACCGACCTCGCCAACCGGCTGCACTTCCTGCTCGCCCCGGAACAGGTCGGGTCCGGCAAGGCGTTTCGTCTCCGGATGGAGTTCACGTCCGGAGGCACGGTGATCGGCGGGGTGACCCAGCCGGGCATCGGCCTGCACGACATGGAGGTCCGCTTTCGCAATGGGTCCGGAGTCGTCACGCCGCTCCTCGCCCAGCGGGTGACCCAGATTGGCGAGCTCGCCGTGGACTTCACCGCCGCGTCGGTCACTGCCTCGGCCGGGGCCAACAGCATCGAGGTGGTGCGCACCGGACCCGTGGGCGCGGGCATCACCGGCTGGATCCTGTACGACTATCTGCGTCTGGAGTCGCTGGACGCCGTGAACACACCGCCCGTGCTCACCGCCCCCGGGGATCGCACGATGGATGAGCTGACGCCGCTGGCCCTCCAGCTCCAGGCCTCGGATGCCGACCTTCCGGCGCAAGCCCTGAGCTATGCCCTGGTCAGCGGTCCTCCGGGCCTGCAGGTCAACGCGGCCGGTGCGCTGATCTGGACCCCGACCGAGGCCCAGGGACCGGGGGTGTACACAGTGTCGGTCCGGGTGACGGATGCGGGCATCCCCGCCCTGAGCGATACCCGCCAGTTCACCGTCACGGTCAACGAGGTGCCGGATCCGGCAGCCCGCACGATCTGGCAGATTGGCACCGATGAGCCATCCACGGCGACCCCCCATGCCGAGTTCAGCGCCGAAAACGGACGCAACGATGCGCCGCCGGGCCTCGTCACCCGGATCCCTGGGGATCCCCAGTACGTGGCTGCGGGCAATCCCGGAGCGGACGACGACTTCTATTTTGCCGGTGCCTATCCTGCCGGATTCAACGGTCTGATGGCGCCGCTGTTGGTTCCCAACGACGAGCCGAGCGCCGCCTGGGAACGCGCTCACACCCACGCGGATCTCACCAACCGCATCCACTTCGTGCTCACCCCGGAGCAGGCGGCATCGGGGACCAGCTACCGTCTGCGCCTCGATCTGCCCCGGGGGTCCAGTGCGATCAATGGCGTGACCCAGCCGGGCATCGGCGTGCACGACATGGCGGTGCGATTCCGCAACGGGTCCGGAGTCCTGACGACGCTCGCCACCCGGCAGTTGACCCAGCCCTCCGACCTGGTGGTGGAGTTCACCGCCGGCATGGTGGGCGCCACCGCGGGCCCCAACAGCATCGAGGTGGTGCGCACCGGACCGCTCGGCGCCGGGATCACGGGATTCATCCTGTATGACTTCCTTCGCCTGGAGGCGCTGGGGGTCTCCTCCAACACGCCGCCAACCCTCGCCGCCATTGCCGACCGCGCCCTGGATGAACTGACGCCGCTGGCCATCGGGCTGCAGGCCACCGACGCCGATGTGCCGGCCCAAAGCCTGTCGTTCGCCCTGGTCAGCGGGCCCCCGGGCCTGCAGGTCACCGGTGCCGGCGCCCTCACCTGGACGCCCACCGAGGCCCAGGGGCCGGGCGTGTACACGGTCACCGTCCAGGTCACTGACAGCGGCATCCCCGCCCTGAGCGCCACCCGCCAGTTCACCGTCACGGTCAACGAA
>JAFLEG010000745.1 GCA_017302195.1 Verrucomicrobiota bacterium | reverse complement strand
AGGAATGGAAGCTGGTATCCCTCCGGGAATGCCCGACCCCGGCACAGATTCAGGAATGCACGACGCCGGAACAGGCGGCTGAATACTGGAAGCTGCATGTGCAGACCAATCCGTACTTCAACCCCGACGTCGAATTCTTCGTGGTGGTCCTTCTGAACACCCGCATGCGCATCAAGGGACACGTCATCGTGGGAATGGGAATCCTGGACTCGGTCCTGGTCCATCCCCGGGAAGTCTTCCGAGTGGCCATCGTGGCCAGCGCCTACGCGGTGCTGGTGATGCACAACCACCCCGGTGGCGATCCGAGCCCGTCCGAAGCGGATATCCGCACCACCCGGGATCTCATCCGCGCTGGCCAGCTCCTGAGGATCGAAGTCCTCGATCACGTGATCATGGGCCAGCCAGCTCCGGAGCGAATTCGAAGCTACTCCTCATTGAAGGAATTGGGTCAATTCTTCCGCTGATCGCGGCATGCGCCGCTCTTCATCGCTGTCGCGAAAGCGCGACGGCGATGATTCTTGTGTATTTGGAACACCATTCCAGGACGGAAGTTGGACCAGAATTGCGTCATGAATTCCGAGCAATCCGAGTTCTTGAGCTGGAAAATCGCCCCCGCGCGGCTCGATGCGAAACAGGCCGCCTGGTTCCTTGGATTTGAGTTTCACGAGGTAAGGATTCTTTCCGGCGCAGGGCTCCTGAAGCCGCTTGGGCATCCGGCCCGAAACAGTCCCAAGTTCTTTGCGACAGAAGTCCTTGAAGGCCTGCGTCGCGACGAAAAGTGGCTGGCGCGGGCCACCGATGCTGTCGCCGCCTACTGGCGGCAAAGAAACGGTCGCCGAAGCCCCGGGAGTTGCCGTCGAGACCGGCACTCGGGAGAATCTACGACGATGGCCGGGCGATTGGATCCTGTGCAGCCACCGTTGACGGCTTTGGAGACGGGAAGGCGATGACCTTCGATTCTGCCGCTTGTTTCTCGAAGCTCTCCAGCGATGGAAGCTTCACTTGGGCCTTACGCGAGTACGACCGATGTACGGCCTTGCTGTTGTGCCCCAGGGCCTCCTGCGCGAAACGTTCCGGATAACCGCACTGCTTTGCTCGTTCGGCCCACGCGTAGCGGTAGGAGTGAAGGGTGACTCCCTTAATGTCCACCCGGCGGCAAATCCGGGTGAACTCGGTGGCGCGGTGGCCAGAGTTCATCGTGCGCAGTTTTGGGAAGAATGGCCCGGAAGCAGGCAATGATCGCAGCACTTCCTCCACCTCGGGGCCGAAGTGGACCATGGACACGGACCGCGTCTTACGCCGGGCAAAGCTGATCACGTGGGCATCCCAATCCACGTCTTCTGCAGCCAGAAACGCGACATCGGTCTGCGAGGCACCGAGCATCCAGCAGAGCTGGTAGAAGGCGCGCCAGGTGGGATTGGGCTGGTGGTTGAGGATGGCTTGGTGCTCATCGGCCGTGATCGCCCGCTTCTCGCGAAACTTGATCTTGGGCCAGTGTTTTTTGGGAATGAGGGGCCAAGGCAGCCAGCCCATGTCCAAGGCAAAGTTGTGGACTCGGCGGAGGAAAACATTGGTCGAGACCGTGCCGGACTCCATCACCCTGAGCAGGTGTTCAGCCCGAGTTTCGAGGAGGGGCAGGTTCCTGATGGTATCGAATGCGGTGTCCTTGAGCACGCTGATCCAGCGGTCATGGGTGCTCCCGGATTTGGTCTTGGCGAGTTCCTCCAGGGGCACCTTCCAGGTGCGCTGGGTGGACTGCGGATCGGAAGCCGCCAGATAGGTTCGGGCGATCTGGAGGTTGAGCTGGGGTTGACGGATGGCCTCATTACGGCTGGCTAGAAGAGCCTTGGCTTCGGCGCGATCCTGGGTGCCGAGACTCTCCTGTTTTCCGGTGTCGCCATCGTGGATGTAGAACACGCCGGTTTTGGTCCGGCGATAGAGACGGAAACGACTTTTCATGGCTCGATTTCTTTCGAGTTCGAGCCTGTCAGTCCGCGGGACAGTGCGGGTGTCGCTGGTACACCCAACGCACGGCCAAGTGCGTCTGCTGCAAGGAGTGCCGGGGTAGTTCAGGGTTTACTCTGGGGAGTACCTGAGTTGCCGTTTTGCTGGCACTTTTGCTGGCACTTGAGGTTCAGGAGATTTCTAAAGTGTTGAAGAAGTGTACTTTAGAACTGGAGGCGAGGGTCGGAATCGAACCGACGGATGGGGCTTTTGCAGAGCCCTGCCTTACCACTTGGCGACCCCGCCCTCCGGTGATGGCGGGGGAATAATCCGGGCGTGTCGGGTCGGGGCAAGCTTCATTTCTCACGGAACGTAAACCCACGCGCGTGCCGAGGAATTCGCTTCGTGGTATCCTTCGCTTCCCTAGCGTGAGCACCTCGCCATGCCGGAGCCTGAGGGGAAGGAGAACGGGTCGGACCGGGGCAGTTTCAGGCTTGAGGAGGCACGGCGGCTGCTTCTTCAACGGATTTCACAGGGGTTCATGCCGTGATTGACGCCCGGACGACCGCTCACCAGCGTTCGCCCGGTTCACCGACGGGATGGATGTGGCGCAGAGGTTGTTTGCTGCGCCGGCTCCTGAGTCTGGTGGCCTGATTTCATGAAACGTCTTTGCATCACGTCGGCCTGTCTTTTGGCCCTCCTGCTGGGTTGGTGGCGGGTTCGCGACAGCCGGACAACGGCCCCGTCC
>JAFLEG010000744.1 GCA_017302195.1 Verrucomicrobiota bacterium | reverse complement strand
AGCAGTTCAACCACCAGAATTCCGAGTGGGGTGCCGATGACATAGCCCCAGATCCCCACCAGGATGCCGGGCAGGACCAGGCGCGGCCATCCGGCACTGACCGCCATCGCCGCGGCGCTGGGCGCACCGCCCAGGGTGGCGTTGACCGCCAGCAGCAGTTCCTCCAGGTGGAGGCGGAGCAGTTTCCCGATGGCCAGTGTGAAGACCAAATTCACCCCGGCGATGATCCCGCAGAACACGAAGAACAGGGGCGCCTGGGTCACCACGCTCACCAGGTCGGCCGGCAGCCCGAGCGTGAACAGGAACAGGGACAGCAGGTAGGTGCCGAACTCCTCCGGGCCGTTGACCTGCGCCAGCGGACGCGCCCACAGGGTGGCCAGAACCATGCTCACCCCGGTCAGGAGCACAAACCGGTTGGTGCACAGCGTGACCAGCATCTGCCGGGCCACTCCCGCCCCGGAGGCATCCCCCAGCAGCGAGGACGCGACCCGGCCGAGGACCGCAGCCAGCCCCACCACCGTGAAGGCGAAGGCACAGGACTTGGCGACATCCAGGAGGCTGATGCCCTTTCGCTGCCAGTGGGTGGCCGCGAGATTGCCCGCGGCAGCGGTGTCGACATCCGCCGAGTGGGGATGAGGATACCGGGCGCGGAACCAGGCGCTGGCGGCAATGCCCAGCAGGGCCACGAACATGCCCGCCATGACAAAGTTGTCCGCGACAATCAGCGGGTTCGAGACCCCGGCGCGGACCTCGTAGCTCGACCTCACCGCCATGAAGTTCACCCCGCCCCCGATGTAGCTGGCCGCCATCATGCCGGCCGCGTGCGCCGTGTCGGGCGATCCGATCCGCCCGCGCAGCAGCCACACGGCGACCGCGGTCCCCAGCAGGGTCCCCAGCGCGCTGAGGTGGAACACCAGCAGCATCCGTCCGCCCGTGCGGAGGATCTCGCGGAGGTTGGCCCGGAAGAGCAGCAGGGGAATGGCCAGCGGCACCAGCCAGTCGCCGACAAACTCATACGCCGGGGCCTCGGTCGGCACGATGCGGAGATTGGCCAGCACCATGGCGATGAGCAGAGCCAGGACCGGCGCGCTCAGCCGGGCCGCCCAGCGGTACGAATGCTCCAGCCAGATGGCGGCCGCCGTGCCGGTGGCGATGAGCGCCCAGAGGGAGGGGGCATCGGTGGCCGGGATGAGCGGGTTCATGCGTGGTTCGGGAGAAGCTTCACTCCATTGCCATTCTCGTCGGGAAAGACGGCCCGTCCGCGTTCCAGCCGGACCCCGGTGGCCACGTCCCGGGCGATCAGCACCGCGCCGTCCATGTCCACGAAGTCCAGCAGCGGCAGCAACTGGGCGATGGCGCTGATCCCCACGCTGCTCTCGTTCATGCAGCCCACCATGGTGCGCAGCCCCAGGGCGCGCGCCCGAGCAATCATCCGGCGGGCCGGGGTGAGCCCGCCGGCCTTGGTGAGCTTGATGTTGATGCCGTGGAAGTATCCGGCACACCGCGGGACATCCTCCTCGGTGAGACAGCTCTCGTCGGCAAACACCGGCAGGGCGCACTCGCGGAAGACGCGCCGCATGCCCTCCCAGTCGTCTGCCTTCAGCGGCTGCTCGATGAGCTCCACGCCCAACGGCTTCAGTTCCGGCGCCAGGGCGAGCGTCTGCCCGGCCGTCCAGGCGGTGTTGGCATCCACGCGGAACACGGCGTCGGTGTGCCGGCGGAGCTCGCGGACGATGGCCAGGTCGTCCGGGGTGCCGAGCTTGATCTTGTAGATGGGCCAGCCCGGAAACTCGCGAATCCGGGCCACCATGATGTCCACTTCATCAATCCCGAGGGTGTAGTTGCTCACCGGCAGGTCGCGCAGCTCCAGCCCCCAGAGCCTCCACACCGGCGCGCCCCGCCGTTTGCCCCAGAGGTCATGCGCGGCCTCGTCGAGCGCACAGAGGGCGAAGCGGTTGTGGCCCAGGCGGGGCAGGAGCGCCTCCCACAGCTCCGACGGCTCCTCCCAGCGAGCCCCCTCGATGACCGTCCGCGCCGCCTCCAGATCGGCCCGCATGCCGTCCGCGGTAAAGGCGGCATAGGCATGGGACGATGCCCCCTCGCCGTAGCCCTCGACGCCGCCGTCGCGGAGCGTCACCAGCAGGTTGTGCTGCACCACCGTCGTGCCCTGCGAGATGCGGAACGGATGGCGCATGGGCAGGTGGAGATCCTGAAGGAGAAGCTGCATGCGGTGTTTCGGAGGAGGAGACGTGGCGTCGTGCGTGGGGTGGGAATGGGGCGGTCGTTCAGAGGACGTCCCGGAGCGCGGACAGCAGTTGATCCACCTGTTCCCGGGTATGGGTGGCGAACACCGCGATCCGCAGCATGCCCTCCGGCGGCAGGCCGCTGTAGGCGCCAAAGTAGGGCACCAGGATGCCCCGCGCCTTCAGCGCCCCGTGAATCCGCCGCATGTGGGCGGCGTCGCCGATGCCCACGCCGGTTTGCGCCGTGTCCCCGTCGGGTACGGCAAGGCCGAGGCGGCGCAGCCCATCGCGGAGCTGCCGCACATTCGTCCGCAGCCGGTCCCGGAGCTGGGGCTCTGCGGATACCATCTCCAGGGCCTTGGCCGAGGCGCCGGCCACCGGGGCGGCCGGTGCGCTGGATCCGTCAAAGTAATGGGACGCGGCACGCACCCGGGCCAGGAACTCCCGGCT
>JAFLEG010000743.1 GCA_017302195.1 Verrucomicrobiota bacterium | reverse complement strand
GCGCGCCGGCGAGGAGACCCGCCGCGAGGCCGGTCATCAGTGTCAACATGGGTATGCGTCGTCGCTGTTTCATCATATGGATCTTGGTTTGTGTTGGCCTTGGTCCTGTGTCGTCCCCCCGCAACCCTGGCCGGCACGCCAAGGGCGTTCGGGTGGGTTTTTGGGGTGAGGACTTGGTGATGGGTGGGGTGTCTGGACTAGGAAAGGGGTGCTTCGATGCGGAGCCCGGGGTCTCGGGAAGGGGGTGAAGGATTACGACCCCGCCTCCCGGGAACTTCCTCCGGGGTTGGCCGGAGGATGCGACGCGACGCACGGGCTCCCGGGAGCCCGCCGTTCGGTCCCGATGACAAGGGGGCACGAAATCATGACGGAAAGGCGTCGTCGTTGGACGGCGCAAAAAGGCGTTACAGGGTCCAAGCGCACTCCCGGGATGGAACCCGCCAACTTTTCTGAAAAATCTTCGCGCGGGGTTCTCCCCTCCAAAAACAATGGGCCGGGCTTTCGCCCGGCCCACGTGGGAGACCAAACAGGGTTCCCGACCGTCCACACTCGAATGGACACGACACCATGCGCAAACCGGCGGCAGAATCCGCCAGACCCATTTCACGCATCGCCGACCGCCGGTCGGCGCACGGGCGCCGTCACCGCAGGGTCCCGGGAGCCGGCATGCGGCGTTCGTCTGCGGGCGCCCGCCACAGGTGCAGCCGCCCGCCATGAGGAGACGCACCCAGCCATTCGCCGTCCGGCGAGAAGGCCGCTGAATGCAGGAAACTGCCGGAGCATTCCAGGGTGAGCAGTTCCTGGCCGGTGGCGGTGGAGAAGAGCTTGATGGCCTCCTGGCCGCTGCTGGTCACCGCCAGGCGGGAGCCATCCGGACTGAAGGCCACTCCCAGGGTGCCCAGGAGGAATCCGCTGATGTCCATCGGATCGAGGGTGGACTCGGAGCGCCACAATCGGGTGACCCCGTTGCGGCTGGAAAGGGCCACCGACTGCCCGTTGGCCGAGAGGGCGATTCCCGAAACGGACAGCCGGGAGGGCGGATAGCCGTGAAGTCCGCCGCCCTCCAGATTCCTCACCCACGGGCCGCCGAACGGGTCCAGCGTGACGATCCGGTCCCCGGCCACCGCCACCGGGCCAAAATCCCCCGGAAAGCCCCGCTTCCGTCCCGGCCATTCCATCAGGCAGGTGCGTCCGGTGCGGTCCCAGGCACGAAATCGGGATTCCTCCGGATGCCAGGTCACCAGGTGATTGCCGGTTCCCAGGAAGGCCACCGGCAGTGCCGGGCCGGGAATCGGAAGCAATTCGGGTCCGCTCCCGGAAGGTTCCAGGGACCACAGCGCCACCGCCTGCTCCGGGGTCCGGGTGGCCAGGCGCCGTCCGTCGCCGGAAAGCACCGGGGACGTCATGGAGGAGCCGAGATTCAGCAGTTCCTCCGGCGCGTCCAGTTGGTGCAGACGCCGCCGCCGGACGCCGCCTTCTGGGGACACGGTCAGCAGCGTCCGGCCCTGGGACGGGAATCGCCAGGTCTGCACGGACTCCCCGGAAATCCAGGGGTCCGGAGCGCGGAGGGCGGTCCGCAAATCCCAGAGATTCACCACGCCGTCCTTGGACCCGCTGGCCAGCAGGTGGCCGTCGGCAGCCGCCGCGACGCTCCAGACCTCGATCTCATGGCCGCGGAGAATGCCGGTCTCCCGGAGGCGGTTCACGTCCCACAGGCGCAGGGTCTGGTCCGCACTCGCGGTCACCACGGTCCGCCCATCGGGCAGGAATGCCACCCCGCCGATCCACGCGGAATGCCCCTGAAGCACCCCGGCTTCGGTGCCGGAATCCACATTCCAGACCGCCAGGTCGGCATCGGACACCCCGCCGCCCACCACCAGACGCCGCGCCTCCGGTGAGAACTGGAGGAGGCGCAGGGTTCCCGTCGGAAAACGGCCGCGGAACCGCTCCCGCCCGGTATCGGTTTCCACCACCCGGAACTGCCCGTCCTGGAGGGATTGTGCCAGCAGGGACAGGTCTTCCGAAACCGCCACCACCGGCGGAAACCTCCGGGGAAGCTCCAGGGTGAACAGGGCTTTCTGGATGCCGGATCCCAGGTCCCAGCGGATCACGCTCCCGCGGCGGTCCACGCTCAGGAGGGATCGGGCGTCCCGGGACCACCACAGGCTCTGGGCCTGGGCATCGCCGGCCAGCAGACGCACCGGCACGCCGGGACGTCCCAGGGCACGGATCTCGATCCCGTGCCGGATGTCGCCCGGGGTGCCGGTGTCATTCCAGGATCGGGCCAGCAGCGCGCCGTCGGGTCCGTTGCCGATGGCGAGTCCGGAATCCCAGGGATTCCCGTGAACCGTCTCGGGGGGCTGGGCGCCCTTGCGGTCCCAGACCTTCACCACGCCCGACTGGGATCGGGCCGCCACCCAGCGTCCGTCGCCCGACAGCACCACGCGGACGACCTCGTTGGACAGGCTGCCGAGGGTGTGGAAGGCATCGCTGCGGCACTGGTTCCACAGGTAGCGCCACTCCCAGTTGCAGACGTCATTGGATCCGGTGCCGGTGCGGTAGGGACGCAGCAGGGACAGCGCGCGTCCCAGGTTATTGGCCGCCAGCGCATGCTGGGCGAGCTGGATGTCCGCTCGATAGGCCTGCCGCCGGGCGGCATCGGCCTGGGCGTTTGCCTCCTCCCGCATCTGGTGTTCCTCG
>JAFLEG010000742.1 GCA_017302195.1 Verrucomicrobiota bacterium | reverse complement strand
GGGGGGCGTGGAGTGATCCGGAATTCCGGACTCGCATGCGACGCGGGAGCCCACCAAGTCTCGGGCATGGGCTCGTTCTCCGTGGTTCCCCGCTGGTGCTGGGTATGCATGCTGATGTTGGCACTGGCCCCGGGCGTCCCCCTCGCTCCGGCCGCCCAGCCGGTGGGTCCGGTGCCTCCTGACCTTCGCCAGCAACTGTCCCTGGATCCGTTCTACCAGAAGCACGCCGATGCGGCCGGCCTGCCGGTGGTGGGTTCTTCCCGGGTGTCCGATGCGGCGCTGCGGGAGGCGGTGTGGATTGTCACCCACATGCTGGAGGGCCGGGAACACGTCCTGCGCGCCATGGCCACCAACCGCACCCGGCTGGCGGTCATGGCCTGGAATGAATTCACCACCGACCTTCCCGAGCACTCCCGCCTCACGCCCCGCATCTATTGGGATCGCCGGGCGCGCGGGCTGGGCGCCACGCCCAGTGCCCCGGCGGTGAGCTGCGCGGAGGAGAACCTGCTCGGCTTTCCGGGCGACCCCTACGCGACCGAAAACATCCTGATCCACGAGTTCGCCCACGCCATCCACGAGATGGGGTTGAAGACGCTGAACCCCGACTTCCACGGGCGCCTGGTCGGCGCATTTCAGGGTGCGACCAACCGCGGGCTGTGGCAGGGGACCTATGCGGGCACCAACCCCAGCGAGTATTGGGCGGAGGCCGTCCAGTGCTGGTTTGACGACAACCGCGAAAACGACGCGCTGCACAACCACGTCAACACCCGGGCCGAGCTCAAGGCATACGATCCGGCCGTTGCGGCCCTGTGCCTGGAGGTCTTTGGCGACAGCGCGTGGCGGTACGTGAAGCCGATGAACCGGCCGGAGGCGGAGCGCGCCCACCTCGCGGGATGGGATCCGGCGCAGGCTCCGCGCTTCCGGTGGCGCCAGGAAGCGGTGACGGAGCGTCCCCGGGTGCTGATCCAGACCGTCGCGGGCGACATCGAGCTGGAGCTCGATGCCCGGGCCGCGCCCGTCACCGTGACCAATTTTCTCCGCTATGCGCAGGAGGGGCTGTTTGCAGACGGTGCGTTTTTTCGCACCGTGACGGCGTCCAATCAGCCCACCAACGCGGTGAAGATCGCGGTCATCCAGGCGCGGCCGAATCCGCAGCGCAGCAACGAACTCTTTGCCCCCATCCCGCTGGAACGGACCCGCGACACCGGTCTGAAGCACGCGGATGGCACGGTCTCCATGGCCCGGGACGGTCCCGATACCGCCCAGGGGGACTTCTTCCTCTGCATCGGCGACCAGCCCGGGCTCGATTATGGCGGGAAGCGGAATCCGGACGGCCAGGGGTTCGCCGCCTTTGGACGGGTGGTCCGCGGCATGGACGTGGTGAGGGGGATCCACAGCGGCAACGCCCGGGGCCAGGAATTGGATCCACCGATCCGCATCCAGCGGGTGATCCGGCTGGAGTAGTCCTGGGTCGGCCCTCAGCGTGGCCATGCTGTGTTCTTCAGAGCGAGGGCACCGCAGAGGCGCTGAGACGCAGAGAAGGACGGTGGCCCCGATGGGATTGGCAATCACCCAACAGGCACTTCAGTTTCCAAGTATTCCAGGCGGCCTACCTCCGTGTTCTCCGCGCCTTTGTGGTGAAGCCGGATTCCTCGGAGTGCCGGGTCACGGCTAAGAAACTCCCGACTCGTCCGTCAACGGGGTGTCCGACATTCTGGTTTCCATCATGAAAACATCGTGTGTGGTGTGGGCGGTGGTTGCCGCAGGGGTTGTGTCGGTGTCCGGCGCCCCGCCGGCGCTGACCATCTACAACCAGAACTTTGCCGTGGTCCGCGAGCGGCTGCCGCTGGACCTCAAGGCGGGGGTCAACTCGGTGACCTTCTCCGGGGCGACCATGCACCTGGAGCCCGACTCCGTGGTGCTGCGCGATCCGACGGGAGCCATCGCGCTCCGGGTGCTGGAGCAGAACTATCGGGCCGAGACGATCTCCCAGGGGCTGCTGCTCTCGCTGTACGAGGGGCGGGACCTGGACTTCCTGGTGCGCGACCAGAATGCCAAGGAGTACACCGTGCGCGGCCGGGTGATCCGCAGCGGCTACACGCCGAACTTCGGCGGTGCGCAGCGGTATGGGCACGAATTCCTGCAGCGCCAGCAGTGGATGGGAGGCGGCGAAGGCGGCCTGGGACAGCCCATCATTGAGGTGGACGGCAAGCTGCGCTTCTCCCTGCCCGGGGAGCCGATCTTCCCGGCACTGGCCGACGACTCCATCCTCAAGCCCCAGCTCGCCTGGACCCTGGCATCCGACAAGCCCGCCCGGGTCGAGGCCGAGCTGGGCTACATCACCGGCGGCATGGGCTGGGAGGCATCCTACATTCTCATCGCCCCGGAGACGGGGGACACCCTGGGCATCACCGGCTGGGTGACGATGGATAACCAGAGCGGCAAGGCCTTTGAGGACGCCACGGTCAAGTTGATGGCTGGTGACGTCAGCAAGCTGCCGGCGGGGCCCGGGCCGGCATCCAAGGGGCGGGCGATGCGCGCCGAGCTGGCCATGGATGCCATGGGCCCGCAGGTCACCGAGAAGACCTTTGACGAGTTCCACCTCTACTCGCTGGCGCGACCGGTCACGCTGCGGAACCGGGAGACCAAGCAGGTGGAGTTTCTCCGCGCCCCCCGGGTGGCCGCCAAGACACTCTACATCTA
>JAFLEG010000741.1 GCA_017302195.1 Verrucomicrobiota bacterium | reverse complement strand
CTCGATGACCTGGCGGGCGAATACGCCGGCAAGGCGATCATCGGGAAGGTCAACGTGGACCAGGAGCAATCCCTGGCCGTCGAGTACGGCATCACCGGCATTCCCGCCCTGCTGCTGTTCAAGGGAGGGTCGGTGGCCGGACAGATGGTGGGGCTGCGCCCCAAGTCGGAACTCAAGAAGGCCCTCGACGCCGCCATCGCGGGCTGACCCACGACTCTTTCAAAACGCCCGCCGAACTCACGGCGGGAGTTTTTGTTTTCGCCGCCCCTTCAGGCCGCCGGGCGGATTCCCGGAGAGGGCAGGACTGCGATGCGGGCGATTTCGTCCAAGGCCACCACGGCGAATACCGGGCCCCGGGTCCAGACGACGATTTCCGGCGAGGTGGGGCTGTAGGAGACATGGTCCGGATGCGGTACATCCAGGGTTTCGCCATTGGTCAGATGAATCACGACGCGGTGGTTCCTGAGGGTTTTGTCCACCGCCGCCTTGGTCATGCGATGACTCTCTTCCCGGCCGGACCTGGGGTCAATGCGACGCGCCTCCCAAAAACTGGTCATCCCGGTGGGCTTCCAGTCACATTGTCAGGTCTTCTGCCAGATTTGGAAGAACGCGCCGCCGCGGGCTACGGAGTGGTGCCGAGATCGGACTGGCGGCCGCCATTGAGCAGGAAGAGCACGGCCATGCGCACCGCCAGGCCGTTGGTCACCTGTTCCAGGATCACGGACTGGTGACCGTCGGCCACCTCGCTGGCGATCTCCACACCGCGGTTGATCGGGCCGGGGTGCATGATGAGTGCGTCCGGACGCAGCCGCGCCGCCCGCGGAGGCGTGAGGCCGAAGAGCGAGGCGTATTCGCCGATGCTGGGGAAGGCGCTCATGCGCTGGCGCTCGTGCTGGATGCGCAGCAGGTTGACGACGTCGGCGTCGCGCAGGGCGTCCTCCAGATCCCAGGTGACCCGGATCGAGGGATGCAACTGCTCAAAAACCTTCGGCACCAGGGTGGAGGGACCGCACAGGGTGACGCGGGCTCCCAGGGTTACCAGGGCCCAGATGTTGGACCGGGCCACCCGGCTGTAGAGAATGTCCCCGAGGATGGTGACCTTGAGCCCCTCGATCCGGCCCATGCGTTCGCGGATGGTGAAGGCATCGAGCAGGCCCTGGGTGGGATGCTCATGGGCACCGTCCCCGGCGTTGATCACGTGGGCTCGGGCAAACTGGGAGAGGAACTGCGGCGCGCCGCTGGCGCCGTGGCGCAGGATGATGAATTCCGCGTTGAGCGCCTCCAGGTTGCGCACCGTGTCCTTGAGCGTCTCGCCCTTCTTCAGGGAGCTGGCCTCGGCGGTGAAGTTGATGACATCGGCGCTGAGTCGGAGGGCCGCCAGCTCGAAGCTGATCCGTGTGCGCGTGCTGGGCTCCACGAACAGGTTGACCACCGTCTTGCCGCGCAGGGCGGGCACCTTCTTGATGTTCCGCTCGCCCACGGCGCGGAATCCCCGCGCGGTGTCGAGGATCAGCGTGAGTTCCTCCGCGGACAGCGACTGCAGGTCGAGCAGATGGCGACGCATCCAGGTCATGCAGGCATCTCCAGCATCCGCACCGTGTCGTCCCCGCCGTCCTCCGTCCAGCGCACATCCACCCGCTGCCGCAGCGAGGTGGGCAGGTTCTTGCCGACGAAGTCGGCCCGGATCGGCAGTTCGCGGTGGCCGCGATCCACCAGCACCGCCAGTTGGACCCGGCGCGGACGGCCCAGGTCGGTGAGGGCGTCGAGCGCCGCCCGGATGGTCCGGCCACTGAACAGGACATCGTCCACCAGCACCACGATCCGGCCGTCCAGGGGGAAGGAGATCTCCGTCGGCATCAGCGCGGGCGCCGCCCGCTGCCCGAGATCATCGCGGTACATGGCCACGTCGAGCAGGCCGACAGGAACCGGATGGCCCAGGATGCGTTCAAGGGCGGCCGACAGCCGGCCGGCGAGGGCGACGCCGCCCTTCTGGATGCCTACCAGGGCGAGGTCGCCGGACTGCGGATTTCGCTCGGCGATCTCATGCGCCATCCGGGCAATGGTCCGCTGCAGCACCCGGGGCTCGAGCAGGACGTCGCTCATGGCATCAAAAAAATACGCCGGCCCCAGACGGGGTGCCGGCGTGGATCGGGGTGGAAGTGTTGCATCCGGAGCGCCTTGGCGGCCTCGCGGGACCACCTTGAAGGAGCAGCAGGTTGGGTGGGGTGTGGCGGGGAAATCAAGCGCCGGCCGCGGCGTTCGCCTGCTGCCGGGCCTTGCGCCAGCCGGCGCGGTGATTGGTGATCCATTCCACCAGGGCCCGCTCGAAGCCGATGTCGTGCCCGGCCCGTTCGGATTCGATCCATTTGTATTTCAGGATCTCCTCCTTCTCCGCCTGAAACTCCTTGTACAGGTTGGTGTTGATCAGGAGCGCCCGACCATCCTGAGCTGAGTCCATAGAAGGCACCATAGGCAACGCGAGTTCGTGACCAAAAGGTAACGACGGACCCCCCGGAGTAAACGAGAATGTGGCGGGCGAGTGATCGGGGGGCGTCGGCCGCCGGAAAGAGGATCCTTTTCGACGCCGGGTTTCGCATCTCGTATTGGCCGCGTGGACCCCGGAACTGTTTCTGGCGCACTGCGAACCCCCATGAACCCACTGACTGCCGGTGCATGGTCCAAGGCGGCGTACCATGATCCGTTCACCGGCGG
>JAFLEG010000740.1 GCA_017302195.1 Verrucomicrobiota bacterium | reverse complement strand
CTGGGTGCGTTGCTCCTCACGGCGGTCCGGGGTGCAGACGGTGTCCCGCAAGCGCCGGCCATCCGTGTCCCCAACCCGCCGCCGCCCCGGCCACCCGCACGGAAGTCTCCGACCGACCTGTTCCGGGAACTGCTGGTGCAGTCCCCAGCGGAACGCGAGGCCTTCCTGGCGCAGCGTTCCCCGGCCGCCCGGGCGCTGATCGAATCCAAGCTCCGCGAGTTTGAACCCCTCCCGCCGGACCAGCGTGAACTCCGGCTCCGGGTGGCCGAGCTGCAGTTTTACCTGTCGCCCCTGCTTCGTGCCACCATGGGCGAGCGACCCCGGCTGATCGGTATCGCGCCGGTGGAGATCCGGCCGATTCTGGAGAGGCGCCTTCAGACCTGGGACGCCACGCCCGCATCGCGTCAGCAGGCCCTGCTCGACAGCGAGACCGCGCTGTCCCAGTTCGTCCGGTTCCAGACGTCCGATCCCGCCGCATTGCCCCAGGTCCTGCGGGGGGTTCCCGAGGAACAGCGGGCCGGTGTCGAGGCGCAGTGGCGCCGTTGGATCGCCCTGTCGCCGGACCAACGGGCGCGGCAGACGGAGGATTTCCAGGAGTTCCTGGATCTGCGCCCCGCGGAGCGCGACCGGGTCCTGCGGCGGCTCTCCACCGCGGAGCGCGTCCAGATGGAAGCGACGCTGGAGCGGTTTCGCGGTCTGCCCCCCGGACAGCGCGAGCGCGCCGTGAACGGCTTCCGCCGCTTTCTCGACATGCCCCCTGCGGCGCGGGCGTCCTTTCTGGAGAATGCCGCCCAATGGGAGCGCCTGAGTCCTGCGGAACGCGATGCCTGGCGCCGCGTGGTCGAGCGGGTGCGCAACCCGGTCCCAGTCCCCATGCCCCCGGAACGCACGCGCCCTCCAGGGATTGCGGGTGCCGAAAAGTGACGGCTTGGCGGATGGCGGGAACCTGAGCATCTTCACCGGCTGTGAAACATGTTCTGACCGCCGCCGTTCTCGCCACTCTGGCCAGCAGCCCTTCCGTGATGGCCGGGACCAATGGATTCTACGTCCCCACCTTCCGGGAAGAAGCGGGCTCCCGGTCCGCGTACTGGGAATCGTTCACCGTCGCGGTGGGCACCCCGGGCAACCAGGCCAACTTTGGCAACGACGCCACGTCGGTCCTGACCCAGTCCGACCCCGGCGCCATCGTGGTCGGATCCGGGAACCTCTACAACATGCCCAATGCCAGCGAATTCACGATCAGCTACTCGGCCGGCGGCCCGGTCGGCAACGTCGTGCTGCAGGTGCGCACCTCGGGCACGGAACTGGACTACGGATCGGTCGCGCTGAACTACGGCGCCGGCATCCTGACGGCCACCCGGACCGAGCTGGACCGGGTGTCGTTCGGCACGCCGGGCGTTCCCGGACCCCAGGGCTTCAATGTGTCCTCGGCGTGGCAGTGGGATCTGAGCGCCTTGGGCGTCTCCAGCTACAGCATCCGCTTCAAGGCGGCGGAGCCCAGCCTGAGCCTGGATGCCGTCACCCTGGACACCCAGGTGGTGCCCGAGCCGGAGACCTGGGCCTTGGCGGCACTGGGTGCCGGGGCGTTGATGGTGTCCGGATGGCGCCGCTCCCGCTCCTCCCGCTGAGGCGCGGCGCAGACAGGCTCTGAGGGGACGTTGCTGCCGGTTTGCTCCCCAGTTTCCGCGTTTCAATTTGAGGCGTCCGGGCCAGATTCCCCGTATCGCGACCGACGTCGAGTCCCCGCAGCCGCAGCGCCCGGCCCGGCTTCGCTGGGCGGGGCCGGCGGTCTTTGTCGCCCTGTTCACGCTGCTCGGACTCGCCTTTGCCGGACAGTTGTACGTCACGCGGGTCAAGATGGACCTGCCGGTGACCTGGGCCTTCGCCCTCAGTCGTTCCCTGGCGGACTGGTACACGTTCGCCCTGCTCTCCCTGCCCGCCATCGCGCTGACGCGCCGGTTCCCCTTGGGCAGCGCGCCCACACCGCTCCTGGTGGCGCTGCACCTGACCGCCAGCGGGGTGTTTTCGCTGGTGTGGACCCTGCTGCGGGCCGGGATCGCGGTCGGCCTGGACGGCACGCCCTTCACCGAGGCCCTGCGCCACGCCCTGGTGGCGACCCTGGTGTTCAACGTGCTCATGTACTGGGTGATCGCTCTCGCCACCCATGCCGTTGGCTTTTACCGCGACTCGCAGGTCAGCGAGCGGCGGGAACTGGAGCTGGAGCGCCGTCTGGTCGAGGCGCGGCTGCAGGCGCTGCAGATGCAGTTGAATCCGCACTTTCTGTTCAACGCCCTGCATGGCATCAGCACGTTGATGTATCGGGACGTGGATGCTGCGGACCGGATGCTCATCCAGCTCAGCGAACTGCTGCGGATGGCACTCGACCGATCCGGGGAGCACGCCGTGCCGCTGCGCGACGAGTTGGCCTTTCTCGACCGGTATCTCGACATCGAGCAGACGCGGTTTGCGGATCATCTGGAGGTGCACCGGGAGGTGGACCCGGAGGTGCTGGGGTGCGCCGTGCCGAACCTCATCCTCCAGCGGCTGGTTGAGAACGCGATCAAGCATGGCATCGAGCCGCAGGTGCGGACCGGCCGGATCACCCTGCGGGCCCGGCGTGAGGGAGCGGACCGCCTGCGGCTGGAGGTCGAGGACAACGGCGTCGGGCTGTCGCCGGTGCCGGGCGGTCCGTCCGGCTTCGGAATCGGCCTCAC
>JAFLEG010000739.1 GCA_017302195.1 Verrucomicrobiota bacterium | reverse complement strand
GCCCCGCGCAACGGCGCCTGGGCTGGACCGGACGGGTCCGCAGCTACTCCATGAATGCCTTCCTGGGAGTGACCGGCACCGCCCGGACCAGTCCGAGCCTGCGCGGGGAAAATCCCTATGTCCCCGGGTACCGCCAGTTTGTACTCACCTCCTCCATCCCGAGGCCGTCCGAGATAGCCGTGTTGTTGGATGAGCACCCGGACAGCATCAACGACGGCCTTTTCCTCAACAATCCCGCCACCGCGAGCCAGTGGACCGACATCCCGGCCTCCCAGCACGAAGGCGGCATGGGGATCTCCTACGCGGACGGTGGCGCGGAGATCCATCACTGGGCATTCCCGAGCACCCGGAAGCCGGTCCGCTTCTCATTCCCCCCGAACACGGCGATCCCGTCGGCCGAGCGTGACGATTACCGCTGGCTGGCCCGGCGCCTGAGCGTCGTGCACGGCACCCTGGGGGTCACCCGGCAGCCCGGGGATCAACTGCGCTTCATCTGGTCGCAGAATCCCGCGAACCTCACCCTCCAAGCTGCTCCCCACCTGTCCTCGGGACAGTGGTCCGACCTCCCGGGGGCCCCGGAGAGGTCCCTGGGGCAAAGTGTCGTGACGCTCCCGGCTCCGGCCGAATCCACCGTGTATCGCCTGGTCGGTCCGTGACGTGACGACGTTGGCGGCGGAGCGCGATGCCACCGCTGGCCCTCGGTCGCGCGGTGTTCCGCTTGAAACCGGCAGTCGTCGTGTCCCCCGCCTCGTTGGTGTGAGGCTTTCCCCGCTCGCAGGACCCGCAGCACGCCGCAGGGAGCCGGAGCGGATCGTTGACTTGCCCCCACCGCTCCCTAGCCTGCGCGGCCATGCGATGGCGGCTCTCCGGTGGACTCCTGCTCCTGGCCATTCTGGTGGTCTTTCCCCTGGTCTGTCCGGCCCCGGTCATCTTCCGGCCGGGTGAGGGCTGGACCTATGAGCCGGTGGGCGGCAGCGGCTCCAAATGGCAGCGCAAGCGCGCCAAGGACCAATTGGCGGTGGCGCAGGAGGCCTACGACCGGGGCAGCTACCGGCTGGCCACCAAGGCGGCGAACCGCGTGGTCAGCGTCTGGCCGCTGTCCGATTACGCAGGTCCGGCGCAGTACCTGGTGGGCCGCTGCTTTGAGGCGCGTCACATGGATGAGCGGGCCTTCAAGGCCTACCAGATTGCCCTGACGAAGTATCCCAAGGTCGCCAACTACGACGAGATCCTCGGCCGCCAGTACGCCATCGCCACCCGGTTCCTGGGCGGCCAGCGGTTCCGGCTCTTCGGCTACATCCCCATGTTCCGAAGCATGGAGAAGACCGCGAAGATGATGCAGGAGATTGTCGCCAACGGCCCCTATTACACCACCGGACCCCAGGCGCAGTTGGACACCGGCACCGCCCGCGAAAAGGAGAAAAAGTACCCCCTGGCGGTGAAGGCCTATGAGAAGGCGGCCGACCGCTATTTCGACCGGCCGCCGATCGCCTCGGAAGCCATCTTTCGCGCCGCCAAGGCCTGGGAGAAGCAGGCGTTGAGGGCGGAGTATGACCAGTCAAAGGCGGGCGCCTCGATTGAGCTGATGCGGGACTTCATGGAGCTGTATCCCAAGGATCCGCGGGTGACCAACGCCCTGGACACGATCCGGGAGCTCCGGGGGGAGCAGGCGCGGGGCGCCTATGAGACCGGACGCTTCTACGAGCGCTACCGCCGCTGGCAGGCCGCGCTGGTGTACTACAACGAGTCGCTGTCGAGGGATCCCAACTCCCCGTACGCCGAGGAGTCCCGGCGGCGGATCGAACTGCTCAAGCCGCTGGCGGAAACGCAGGTCAAGAGGATCGCCGACTACGAGCTGCGCGTGCGCCAGCGCGCCAGCGCCCGGGCCGCCACCAATGCCCCGTCGCTCACCCCGCCGACGCCTCCGGGTGGTGGCACCAACGCCCCTGCGACCAACACCCCGCCCGCCAAGCCCTAGGGCGTCCCCAGCATCGCTGACATGCGCTCCGCCCCCCCCTCCCGCCGCTCCGTGCCCGGGCTGCTCGCCGGGCTCCTGGCACTATGCCTCGCCGGCTGCGCCTACCAGCTCGGACCGACCAACCAGCAGGTCGCCGGAGCGCAGTCCATCACCATCGAGGCGTTCCCCAACGAAACGCTGCAGCCGGGCCTCACCGACATCGTCAACAGCGCGGTGCGACGGCAGGTGCAACGCGATGGCACCTTCCACCTCGACACCCGGGGCCCTGCGGATGTCGTTGTCACGGGCCGGATCACCCGGTACGGACGCCTGCCCCTCGGCTCGCGACGCGATGACGTGATCACTCCCCAGGACTACGACGTGAGCATCACCGCGCATGTGAAGGCCCTGAGGGGCGGCCAGGTGATCTATGAAGGGGACGTCATCGGACGCGCGCTGGTGGCGTCCACGCCGAATTTGAATGTGTCGGAACGGGAGAACATTCCCGTCGCGGCCGAAAACCTCGCCCGCAATCTCATCAGCGCCATCGCCAACGGCAGTTGGTAGGTGCACCTCCGGCGTTCCGCATGCGCGTCCGACTGGTTTTCCGCCCGTGGTTCCTCCTGCGGCTGTCCGTCCTGGCCCTGGCGCCCTGGACCATGCGGGCCTCCGACTGGCCGCAGTGGCGCGGACCGCAACGCGACGGCCATTCGCCGGACCGGGCCCCTGCCCGTCTCGAGGGTGCGTCGGAGCCGCTGTGGA
>JAFLEG010000074.1 GCA_017302195.1 Verrucomicrobiota bacterium | reverse complement strand
CAAGCCGAACTCTGAATAGATGGAGGCTCATTGGCGTCTTAAGGCTCCTCGGCTTATATTGTTCTGGGTGATAATTTGCAAGTGAAATGTGTCTGGGCTGGCGTTTTTCGGGGTTCCAAGGTGGTTGGGTGAAGTTTCCTCTGCACTTGTGGCGGTGCCTCCAGACTGCGCATATACGGAGGTTCACTTCACCGGGGGTAGGAGACGACGCAAGGCTCCATCTTCACTCTCGGTTTTGGAGTCGCCAGCGCCCGGGGCGACAGCCGCACGGAGCAAGGAGAAAGTCAGAGCCTGCCAATGAAAGGTAGGTTTGTGTGCTTCAGAATCAGGGTGGCGTGCGATTACCGTTCTTTGGGGGAAGCACCAACTTGTTGGTGTGTTCTTGTGACCTCGCCTGCTACCAGGGTGGGTGCATCCCGCCTCCCTCCCCTGGGGAGGCTGTGGGTTTCTCCCGTTGGAGGGGCTCAGGCGGGGACGGACTCGGCCCGGAGGCAGCCGTCCGGGTGCAGGCGGGCGATCAGATCGTGACGCCCGATTTGCAGGCAGAGGGGGACGTCGTCGGCGAGTTCCGGAATCTGAATCAGGCGATGGCCGTTTCGGCCCTCGGCGACGGCGCGCAGCAGGTCCCGGCTTCGGGCGACGTACAGCTCGCGGGCCACCCGGATGGCGTCATCCATCCATCCCTGGCTGGCGATGGTCCAGAGCCGGTCCGCCAGGGCCCCGACGCCGAGGACGTCCTCCAGCGCGGCGTGGTCCTGGGTTCCGGCGCCGACCAGCAGCACACACCGGGGTTCGGCGCGTTCGATCCAGCGCGCAGTGGCCGCTAGATTTCCGAAGGAAGCGGCCAGCACGGTGGCTGCTCCGGCGCAGGCGGCGATGGCCCGGGTGCCGTTGGTGGTGGTCATCACGATGCGGCGGCCGGCCACCCGCTCGGCGGTGAATTCCCGGGGGGAATTGCCCAGATCAAACTCCACGCCGCCGGTCAGGGCGGCGCTGATGCGCAGGCCGTGGCGTTCCCCGGCCAGCAGCACCTCCGGATCCCGGGTCCGCTCGGCCAGGGCTTCGGCGATCTCTCCCACGGGACGAATGGAATCGGCCCCGTTCGCCAGGGCCTCAAGCATGGTGGACGTGGCGCGCAGGACGTCGAAGACCACGCAGACCGTCTCGCGAAGGTCGCGGCTCCTCACGGTGGGGAGTTCCGACGGGCTGAAGACGGCTTCAATGCGATCCATGGGGTTTCAACGAGGTGAGGACGTTCCGGAACCGCCCCCGCTTGGGCTTGGCAAAGGCCGCCCGGCCGAGGTGGGTGCGGACATGATGAAACAGGTACTGCTGGGCGTAGCCGGCGTGCGGACCGAAATGGGTCTCGGCGAAGCGCATCAGGGTGCGGAGCTTCGGGCGGCGGTTGGGAAAGTACAGGCCGCGCAGAGCGCGGAGGATCCAGACATCCACCGGAAATGCCTCCTGACGCCGGTAGGCGAAGAGCAGGACGCAGTCGGCGATCTTGCGACCGACCCCGGGCAGCGACATCAGTGCCTCGCGCACTTCGGCGGTGGGACGGTCCTGGAGCGATTCCAGGTCGAGGGTTGCCTCGGAAATCCGGAGCGCCGTCCCGGCCAGGTAACGCGCCCGGAAGCCCAGCTTGCATTCCCGAAGCGCCGCTTCGCCCGCCTGGGCCAGACGTTCCGGATCGGGAAAGCGGTGGGCCGGCGGACACCCCGAGGGCACGGCCACCGGTTCCCCGAACCGCCGGCACAGCAGGTCCACGCACTGGCGGATCTGGACAATCTGTTTGGTGGAACTCAGCAGAAAGCTCGCCAGACATTCCCAGGGATCCTGACGCAGCAGTCGGAGTCCGGGGCATGCCGAAAGCGCCGCCTGCATGGGCGGATCCTGGGGGAAGGTGCCGCAGATGTACCCCAGGGGGTCCTCCAGACCCAGGAAGTCCCGCAGGCGGTCCCAGCGGGCATCCGGTCGTCCGCTCGCTGCTTCCAGGAATCCGGGGACGCTTCGGAGCTGGAACCAATCCGATCCCACCACCCCTTCCCAGGATTCTCCAGAGCGTTGCCAGCGGAAGACCTGGCCGCTGTCCAGAGTGGCGGCGAGGTCGTAGTCGGAAACAGGGAACCGCGCGGTCATGCCGGCGGATTCAATAACAGACCAGGGAGGTGACGGGCCAACCGGCAAGGCGGGCGCGTCCGTTGAGAAATCCAAGCTCGATCAGGAAGCTGATGCCGACAATCTCCGCGCCGAGCCGTTCCAGCAGCCGGACCGCCGCGGCGGCGGTGCCTCCGGTGGCCAGGAGGTCATCCACCAGCAGCACCCGCTCGCCGGGCCTTACCGCGTCCACATGCACGGCCACGGTCGCGGAGCCATATTCCAGGTCATAGCTCTCCTCGTGGGTCTGCCAGGGCAGTTTGCCCTTCTTGCGGACGGGAACAAACCCAGCACCGAGCTTGAGCGCTGCCGCGGCGCCGAAGATGAATCCCCGGGCGTCAATGCCCACCACCTTGTCCACAGCCTGGTGGCGTGCGGACGCCACCAGGTGTTCAATGGCGCCATCGAGCAACCGGCGGTCGGCGAGCACCGGGGTGATGTCCTTGAACTGGATGCCCGCCTTGGGAAAATCGGGAACATTGCGGATCGCCTGCTGGATCTCTTCGCGGGTGGCCTGACTCATGTCGGGCGGTTTCTCCGCCAAGCGGCGGACGGGGTCAAGTCCGCCCATCCTCCCATCCTCCCCAACACGTTCCATTTCAATCCTTGCCTAAGGTGCGGAATTCGCTATTTCACCCGTCCGCTGCCGAATGCCCAGCATCCGGCGGCCCCCCGGTGCTTTCCAGACGCCGCGGGGAGGCAGACCGTTCCCGGGGGCGGCTGCATCGAGGAAAGGAAGTGAACGTGACTTGAGCGAAGTGAAACTGAAAAAGGGGGAGCCCATTGATCGGGCCCTCCGTCGGCTGAAGAAGAAGGTGGATCGCGAGAACACCCTCAAGGATGTCCGCACCAAGCGGCATTACGAGAAGCCCAGCGAACGCCGGCGCCGCAAGTTGAAGGTGGCGCGGTTCAGCGCCATGTTGTCCGCGCGGTACGCCGACCTGTGATGGCATCTCCATTCGATTGATCCTGCTCCGCCGGATGCGGCTCCCAAGGTCCGCATCCGGCGTTTTCTTTCATGTACTCCCTCTCTTCCTGCTGGAATTCCGGCCGACATACCTGTGGCCGTCAGATGCTTCGCGAGATCCGCGAGTTGGGCTTTGAGTACGCCGAGTTGAGCCATGGCATCCGGATCAGCCTCGTGCCGGGCATCATGGAGGCGGTGGATGCCGGGGAGATCCGGATTTCGACGCTTCACAACTTCTGCCCGCTGCCCCTGGGGATCAACCACCCCGCACCCAACATCTTCAAGTTTACCGCCGAGGATGCCCGGGAGCGGGCCTCCGCCCTCAAGCATACGCTCAAGACCCTCGAGATGGCGGAGCGGGTCAAGGCCCGGCTGGTCGTGCTGCATTGCGGCGAGGTGGAGATGCGGGACTACAACGAGAAGCTCGAGGCCATGGTGGCGCGCGGGGAACGGGAATCCTCACGGTACCGCCGCCTGATGGAGGAGATGGAAACCCGGCGCGAGCGCAACAAGGATCTGGCTGTGGATCTGGCGGTGGACCTGATCGAGCGGATTGCCGCCGAGGCGGCGAATCGCGGACTCCTGCTGGGGGTGGAGAACCGGGAAGCGGTGGAGGAGATCCCCTTTGACCATGACCTGCCCTTCTTCCTGGCGCGGCTGCCGGACAACGTCCGCTACTGGCACGACTGCGGCCATGCCCAGATCAAGGAGAACCTCGGCCTGATCCATCACGCCATGCAGTTGGAGGAGATGGCACCGCGTCTGGCGGGCTTCCACATCCATGACGTGGTGGCGGATGCCGAGGGCCAGCATGACCACTGTCCGCCGGGTACGGGGATGGTGGATTTCAGGACCCTGAAGGCGTTCGTCCGGAGCGAGCACATCAAGGTGATTGAACTGAGCCCCGGGGTGCCCTCGGAGGGCGTCCGGTCTGGGTTCGCCCACATCCAATCCGTGTGGGGCGCGGAGTAACACGCCCGTGCGCCGCCTGACGCTTTCCCGGGTGGCCCGTGCGGCGGCCGGCCTGCTGCTGCTGACGGCGATCTTCCACTCGATCTTCTGCAATGAGGTGCAGCTCCAGTTGGCGGCCGAGGAGGGGCCTTCCTGGAGCTCGATGTCGCCCTGGGAGCAGCGGCGTCTGGCTTGGACCCGCGGGCCGGCCGGCCTGTGGGCGACGATCCGCAGTCTCGACGCCGTCAGTCTTGCCGCCGCCTTTCTGATCTGCGGCGCCCTGGTGGCATTGGGGGCGGTCCGCTGGCACCGGGTGCTCCGGGAACAGGGGTTGCTGGTGCCATGGCGGGAAGTGTTCCGCATCTCCCTCGTGGCCCAATTTTTCAACGCCTTCCTGCTGGGCACCGCCGGGGGCGATGTGGTGAAGGCCTGGTATGCCACCCGGGCGGCCCCCACGCGGCGTCCTGAGGCGGCGGTGTCCGTCTTCGTGGACCGCGTGCTTGGCACCCTGGGGCTGCTCCTGGCCGCACTGGTGATGGCCATTCCCAACCACGCCTTCGTCTCCGGTTTTCGCCGCTATCAGGCCGTGGTTCTGGTGCTGGGGGTGATGCTGCTGGCGGCGGTCATGGTGGTGGTGCTCGGCTTCTACACCAAGGTCCTGGCCCGGGGGGGACGCATCGCAAGGCTCCTGCACCGTGTCCCCAGGGGGGAATCCGCGGTGCGCGCCCTGTCCGCATGCCGTGACTTCGGACGCGACCCCGCGTTCCTGGCCGCGATGGCCTTCTGGTCGCTCCTCATCGCCGCCGGGGTCGCCCTGGCCTACCTGGTTCTGGCCCGGGGCATTGGTCTCTCCCTGGAGCCGCGTTTCCTGGCCTTCGCCTCGCTTGCGGTGGTGTGTCTCTCGGCACTGCCGGTGACCCCCGCCGGGCTGGGAGTCCGGGAGAACCTATTCGTCTGGCTCGTCGGATTGCCCGTTTTTGACATGAAGCCCGGGCTGGCTCTCTCCCTGTCGCTGCTGGGGTACACGGTCAATCTGGCGTGGAGCGCGATCGGCGGGCTGGTGTATCTGCTCATGCCGGAGCGCCAGACGCTGGCCGCGGTGCGGTTGGGACGGGATGCCGGAGGCGAATGAGCAACAAAGGCGCCAAGACGCGAAGGATGCAGGGTGTTCCAGGGATGGATTATCGCTCGGTGTACGGAGCGTTGGGCGCTACCATTCTCTGAATTCACGGGTCGCATTCCTTCGCGTCCTGGCGTCTTTGTTGTTCGCCCTCCGGCACCGTCCCCGATCTCATGCATCTCTCATCCTCCCGCCGGCAGTTCCTGAAACTCGCATCGGGCGCCTCCCTGGGCGCGGTATCGTCCTGGCCGATCCTCGGACAGGCACCACCGGATCCGGGGCGTCGGGCCGACGTCGTCATCGTGGGCGGCGGGGTGGGTGGCTGCGCCGCCGCCCTTGCCGCGTGCCGGGCGGGACGTTCCGTCGTGCTCACCGAGGCGACCGACTGGATCGGCGGGCAGTTCACCTCCCAGGCGGTGCCCCCGGATGAGCACCCGTGGATTGAGAGCTTTGGATGCACCCGGACGTATCGTGACTTTCGGGATGGCGTGCGGCGATATTATCGGGAGCATTTTCCCCTGACTCCCGAGGCACAGGCGAATCGGCGCCTCAATCCGGGCAATGGTCTGGTGTCGCGTCTGTGCCATGAACCCCGGGTGGCGCTGGCCGTGCTGCACGAAATGCTCGCGCCGCATGTGAGCGGCGGCCGGCTCCAGATCTGGCCCCGTCATGTGCCGGTGTCGGTGTCGGTGAATGGCGACCGGGCGAGCGCGGTCACAGTCCGGGACGAGGTTCGTGGCACGACCCGGGTCCTGGAGGCGCCGTACTTCCTCGATGCGACGGAACTCGGTGATCTGCTGGCGCTGGGCGGGGTGGAGCATGTGGTCGGCGCCGAAGCGCGCCGCGACACCGGCGAACCGCACGCCCCCGAGGTGGCGGCGCCTCTGAATCAGCAGGCCTTCACCTGGTGCTTCGCCGTGGATCATCGTCCGGGGGAGGACCACACCATCGCCCGTCCGGAATCGTACGCCTTCTGGCGTGACTACGTCCCCGCGATGAAGCCGCCCTGGCCCGGCCGTCTGCTGAGCTGGGAGATGAGTGATCCCATCACCCTGGGATCCCGGGCGGTGTCGTTTGATCCGACCGGTCCGGGAGGTCCCGGGCTCAACCTGTTTCTCTACCGCCGCATTGCCGATCCGGCGAATTTTGCCGCGGGCACCTACACCGGCGGCGGCATCTCGCTCCTCAACTGGCCGCAGAACGACTACTGGCTCGGACCGCTGGTCGGAGTGCCGTCGGAGGAGGCGGCTCGCCATCTGGCCCGGGGCCGGGAACTCAGTCAATCGCTCCTGTATTGGATGCAGACGGAGGCGCCCCGTCCGGATGGCGGCACGGGATGGAAGGGGTTGCGGCTTCGTCCGGACCTGGTGGGCACCCCCGACGGACTGGCGCAGGCGGCCTACATCCGCGAGTCCCGTCGCATCCGGGCCGAATTCACCGTGGTGGAATCGCACGTCAGCACCGAGGCGCGGATGCAGGAGACCGGGTTGGCCCGCGAGGCGGTGACGGCCGCGTCCTTTCCGGACTCCGTCGGGGTGGGAGCCTACCGGATTGACCTGCATCCCTCGACCCACGGGATCAACTACGTGGATCTCAGCAGCCTTCCCTTCCAGATCCCGCTGGGCGCCCTGCTGCCGGTGCGGGTGGAGAACCTGCTGCCCGCCTGCAAGAACCTGGGTGTGACCCATGTCACCAACGGGTGTTACCGGCTGCATCCGGTGGAGTGGAACATCGGGGAGGCCGCCGGGTGGCTCGCGGCCGAAGCCCTGAGGACCGGAGAGCCGCCGAGGCAGATCCGGCGGGATGCGGCGCGTCTGGCGGCGTTTCAGTCGCTGCTTCGGAACCAGGGGCTGGAACTGGAATGGCCGCGGCTGCGTCCGCTCTGACGAATCGGGCGCATGGAGAATGATTGCGGATTCCTTCGCGGTCCGCACGATCCCGCTCCCGGGCAGGTCCCTCTGGACCGATGCACCGGACTTCGACGCCTGGAGCAGTGAAACCGACCGACCTGCGGGGAATCCTCCGCTACATTCCGCGTTTTCGCGAAAAGGTGTTCGTCGTCGCCCTCGACGGCGCCATCGTCACCGACGACAACTTCGCCAATCTCCTGCTGGATCTGGCGGTCCTCCGGTCGCTGAACATCCGCATTGTGCTGGTGCATGGAGCCGCGGCGCAGATTTCGGCGCTCGGGGAGGAACGGGGTATCCCGCCCAGCAATCTCGATGGCTCCGGAGTCACCGATCCGGCGACGCTGCAACTGGCGCTGACCGCCGCCAACCGGCTGACCCACGAGATCCTGGAGGGGCTGGCGACGAATGATCTCCGGGCCGTCAGCACCAATGCCATCGTGGCGCATCCGCTGGGCATCCTGGGCGGCCTGGATCACCAGCTCACCGGCAAGGTGGAGCGGGTGGATGTGGAGTTTCTTCAGACGCTGCTGCAGCAGGGCATCGTGCCGGTGGTGCCACCGCTGGGCTTTGACGGCGACGGACGCACCTATCGGGTCAATTCCGATGCGATAGCGCTGGCCCTAGCGGATCAGCTCAAGGCGGCCAAGCTGATCTATCTCACCCCGGCCGACGGACTCATGCGCCAGGGCCGGCTGCTGCGCCAGATGCGCGCCCAGGAGCTGCAGCAGGTGATTGCCCAGCATCCGGGGGATCTCCCGCCGGATCTGCTGTCCAAGGCCCGGTGCGCCGTCGCCGCCTGCGGGGCGGGGGTGCCCCGGGTGCACATCATCAATGGAAGCGAGGACGAGGGCCTGCTGGCCGAGGTGTTCTCCAACGAGGGCATCGGAACGCTGATTTATGCCAACGAGTACCAGCAGATCCGTCGCGCGCTGAAAAAGGACATCCGCAGCCTAATCCAGTTGACCAAGGACTCGGTGGCGGCCCAGGAGTTGGTGAAGCGCACCCGGGCTGAAATCGAGCGGCGGATCAGCGATTACTACCTGTTCGAGATCGACCGCAATCCGGTCGCCTGTGTGGCGCTGCACCTGTATCCGGAGCAGAAGACGGGTGAGCTCGCATTCCTCTATGTGAGCCGAGCCCACGAGAATCAGGGCATCGGCGGCAAGCTGGTGCAGTTTGTCGAGGAGAAGGCCCGCGAGCTGGCGCTGGTTAAACTGGTGACGTTGTCCACCCAGGCCTTCACCTGGTTTCAGATCAAGGCCGGCTACCGCGAGGGCGGCGCCGAGGATCTGCCGCCCGCGCGCCGGGAACGCTACGACGCCAGTGGACGCAACTCCAAGGTGCTGGTGAAGGAACTGCCGTCGGGCTGAGCCGCCCCGCAGTTCCGGCGGCGTCACTCCACCACCAGGATGTCGTAGAACCGTGCGGCGGTGCCGGGCTGGGCATCCACCGTCGAGAGCTGGTCCGCGACGGCGCGGACCCGGGAACCGAGGAGCTGCCACGGCGCCTGGAGGGACTCCTTCCAGCGTGCCTGATAGCTCCGGTCCGGTTCGGTGCGCCACCGAAGTTCCACCGCACCGTCGCCCCGCACCACGGGCAGAAAGAGCAATGGCACGGCGGGTGGCGGCCGGGTGGCGTTGGGGGACCCGGGAGAGGGGGTTGCCAAGCGCACGGGGGCTCCGGCACCGCCGTCCGTCGGACGCCCCTCGCTGACGTTCTGCTGCTGCGGACCAAAGGTGACCGCGTCCACCAGCGTGCCATCCGGCGCAAACAGGGCGATGGCCTCGCCGCCGCCCGAGAGGCGGAAGTTGACATGGAGATTGGGATCGCCGGCCTGGTTCTGGCGCGATTGATTGTCGGCCCATACCAGGAGAAAGCCGCGGCCGGGAATGGCGTAACCGGACGGGATGCGGAACTTGGTGCGGTCGTCCAGGCTGTTGCTCAGCACATGGCCGTCAAGCTCCACCGGTTGGGCATTGGGATTGAAGAGTTCAAACCAGTCGTCGAACTCACTGCTGTCGGGGCCGCCAGCGGGATCAGGGATGCGGGTGTTGAGCGCCATCCATTCGTTGATCACCACCGGCGACCGCGGTACGGCCAGGGAGTTGGGGGCGCCCGGGGTCGGCGTGGCGAACTCGCGGTCGTCGTGCGGGGAGCCGTCCGGATAGTGGCCAAAGGACCGTCCGCGGGCGGGCGTGGTCCACCGCAGGTAGTCCACCAGCACCACCCGGCCGCCGGAAGGCCGTGACAGCAGCAACAGCCCGTTCGACGTGGCCGGACGGAAGGAGGTCCGCGGTCCGGTGGGGTCCTCCAGTCGTCCGCTGCCATCCAGGATGATCCGCAGGAATCCCCCCGGCGGAATGGATAGGCCTGCGGGCAGGGCGTCGCGCAGCGGCTCCTCAATCCGGTCGCTGAGATGGAATCCATCGAGCAGCAGGACATTGGTGCCCGCGTTGAACAGTTCGGCAAACGGCTCGCCGCCGAGAGGATCGGGCAGCACCTCGTTGATCCACAGGTGGGGGAAGGGGGCGAGGCGGGCGTCGGTGGCGTTGAGGAATCCCGGGGTGGTCTCCAGGTGCGGATCGGGTGGCGGCGCCACACTGACGGCGGCAGCCACGCCGTCCGTCCCGAGACGGACCATGAATCCGGAGCCGTTGGTGGTTCCCAGGTACCAGTACCCGAGGGTGACCGGGGTGCCGGGGGTGAGTCCGGCCACCGGTTGGGTCACGCTGTTGGCGGCGGACCCCGTGCCGCCGGTTTCGGACCGGACCCGCAGCGCGGCGCCTCCGGACCGTGAAATGTCGGTGACCCGCTCACTGGCCGCGTGATCCCCCGCAGCGGTCCATGAGCCCGCCAGGGGTTCCTCAAAGCCGGCGTTGACCAGGAGGTTGGGACCGGCCTCCAGGCTGGCTCCGGCGACGAGTTGGAGATCATCCAAGAAGATTTCTCCTCCGGGATTGAGGCGGGCGAATGTGAAGGGCGCCCGTGTGTTGCCCGCGACGTAGGTCCCCGTGACCTCGAAACCTCCGGGCGCCAGGCGGCCGGTGAAGCGGTTGGACGGATCAAACTCAAAGCGGAGCGTGGCGCCATCCCAGGACACGGCGTTCATCGGGGTGCTGTTGGCGGGATTGCTGGGATCGAAGAGGAACTGGACGGAGATCGCGGCGCTCTCCCGTTGGACGCGGATGCCGCAGGGGAATGGGTCGCCTCCGAAGGTGATGGCTCCCCAGAATACTCCGGCAATGTCGCCGGGGTCCGTGACCGGGGGGAAGCTGGAGAGGTAGAGCTGGAGCGTTCCGTCCGAGCCTGCCGTCCCGGTGGCCGTCGCGAAGCGCCATTCGCCGGCGTTCGGATCGCGCGGCGGCACGGCCGACCAGTTGCCGGCGCGCTCATCTTCGGACCGGTCAGGATCCACCAGTTGCAGCGCGGCGCCCCCCCCGTTGGCCACCGGCGGCCAGGGAGCGTCCGGCAAATAGGTGACGGCCGTCACCACACTGTCGGGTTCCGGGACCGTTCCGGGCCGGATCAGACGCAGGGTTTCTCCGGTGGGTGACAGCGTCCCGGAAAAGACGTCGTCGGGCGGCACCAAGGACCAGGGATACGCAGAGGCAAAGGCGCCGGGATCGGCGGTGATCACCCATCGGACACCCGGGGCCAGAAACGTACCCGCCGGGAAGGTGTAGCCCAGGCCCTCCACGCGCCATCCCGACACGTTGAACGTGTTGTGGGTCGAGGCGTTCAGCAGTTCCACATAGGCGGCGTCCGGCACAGGCGGACGGTACTGGATCTCGGTGAACACCAATCGGTCCTCCGGACGTTCCAGTTGTCCGGTGAAGCGGACGCTGACCGTGCGCAGTGCTCCTGGCACCACGGTGCCGGCGCCGTCCAATCCGGCGATGTTGAGACGGTTGTTTCCGGCCTGCAGCGGGACCAACACCTGCCACTCGGTGCCGCTGATCCACGTCAGCGGATGGTCCACGTCATTGAT
>JAFLEG010000738.1 GCA_017302195.1 Verrucomicrobiota bacterium | reverse complement strand
CATCGCCAGCATGACGCTGAGCCGCGATCACGCGGGCGGTCAGGCCCTGACCGTGCTCAACCTAGACAGCGTTCCCACTGCGGCCGCCCTCGCCGAAATGCAGAGCGATCCCGACATCACCGAGATCCGCGTGGTCCGGCTTTGATCCCGCGGCGCGCCCGACGGAACTGATCTCCGCACCCCAGAAACCGCAGGAAGCACCGACCGACGTTGTGACCACTCAAGCCTTGATTCGTGGCGGGAGGAAATCGGTGAAGCCCCTGGCCTTGCTCGCGGCCCTGGGAATCGTTCTGCTGGGCCTGGCCGTCCCCGCCCGGGCCGCGACCGTGCTGGCCAAGGGGACGGGCGTGGAGGTGACCCAGGAGCAGCTCGATGAGGCGTTCATCAACCTGCGCGCCACCCTGGCGGCGCAGGGACGATCGGTTTCGGAGCAGCAGCGCCCCGCCATTGAACGGCAGCTCACGGAGAAGCTCGCCCTCACCCAGATCCTTACCGGCAAGGCCAGTGAGGAGGACCGCAAGCGCGCCCGCGAAAAGGTGGCCAAGCTGATCGATGATCAAAAGACCAGGGCCCGCTCCGAGGCGCGCTTCGAGGCGCAGATCCGCGCCTCCGGCCTGACGCCGGAGAACTTCCAGAAGCAGCTCGAGGAACGCGCCATCTGCGAGGAGGTGCTGGATCGCGAGCTGCGGCCCAAGCTGGGGGTGACCCCGGAGAAGGTGCGCGCCTTCTACGACGGGAACCCCAATGAGTTCCAGCAGTCGGAGCGCATCCGCCTGCGGCAGGTGGTGCTCACCCTGAAGAACAGCGCCGGGGCGGACCTGCCCGAGGGCGAGCGGGTGGAAAAGCGGAAGCTCGCCGAGCGGCTCCGCGAGCGCCTGGAGAAAGGCGAGGATATCGCCGCCTTGGCGCGGGAGTTCTCCGATGATCCGGGAGGCCGCGATCGGTCCGGCGAATACGTCTTTCCGGTGGGCCGCATGGTTCAGGAGCTGGAGGCGGCCGTGCGCACGCTCAAGACCAACGAGATCAGTCCCATCATCACCACGCCCTTCGCCCATCACCTGGTGCAGGTGGCCGAACGGCTGGCGGGCGAGAAGATCCCGTTCGACTCGGTGACCAACCAGATCCGGATGCGCCTCGAATTCGAAGCCACCCAGACGCTGCTCCCGGAGTACCAGAAGCAGTTGTTCGAGGCGGCCAAGGTGGAGTTCACCGCGCCCAAGGAGTGACCGCCGCGCGGCGACGCCGCCCGGGGAGCTCCGGGGCCGCCCGGCCCGGTATCCGTCGGGGCCTGCTCACTTCTGCGGTTGAGAAATCGTGCCGATAGTTTATGGGCACGTTTCGTCCATGAGCATGCTGAGCCAGTCCCCGGGGATCGTCGTTGCCCTCACACTTCTCGCGCAACCGGTTGGGGCCCAGGATCGAAGCGAAACCATCCGGCCCGCCACGCCGGGTTTCGCCGAGCCGAATCCCCCCTCGCTCGAGTCCTTGGCACCCGCCATGCCTGCGGGACCGTCGAAGCATGCGGCCGCGACCGAGCCCTACACCATCGGCGATCCCACCGACGAGGAGCAGCAGTATGTCGAGCTGGTGAACCGGGCGCGGGCCAATCCACAGGCCGAAGTGGAGCGCCTGCTGACCTCGACGGATTCGGACGTCCGGAATGCGCTCAGCTTCTTCAAGGTCGACTTGGCGCTGGCGCGCAGCCAGTTCGCCGACATCCGTCCCGCCCCTCCGGTTTCCATTCATCCCCAGCTCACGGCCGCGGCGCGGGTGCATTGCAACGACATGTTCCAGAACGAATTCCAGGGGCATGTCGGCACCGATGGCAGCAGTGTCGGCACGCGCGTCACGCGGGCGGGATACCGCTGGAATGGCGTGGCGGAGAACGTCTTTTCGTACGCGCAATCGGTGATCCACGGGCATGCCGGGTTCGAGATTGATTGGGGGGAGGGCGAGGGCGGCATGCAGACCCCGCCCGGCCACCGCAACACCATTCACAACAAGGCGTTTCGCGAGATCGGAGTGGGCGTCATCCAGGGGTCGAAAGGCCCGGTGGGTCCGCAGCTGGTGGTGCAGGAGTTCGCCTACCACACCGCCCTGACCCCCTTCATCACGGGCGTCGTCTATTACGACCTCAATGGCAACCAGGCCTACGATCCCGGCGAAGGCATCGGGGGCGTGAAGGTCAGTGTCGGCGGATCCTCCCGCACCGGGCTCTCCGCCCGCTCCGGCGGCTACTCCGTCCCGGTGATCGGCAATGGCGCCTACTCGGTGACCTTCGAGGTCCCGGGCATGGGGGCGGTCTCGCGACTGGCCAACGTGGTGGACAACGAGAATGTGAAGGTGGATCTCGTTCCGGCCTACGCGCCGGCCGTGGTCAGCGGCCCGTCCGTGGCGTCCAAGGATCGCAACAACACCTACACGTTCACCGCCGTCGGCGGGGCCACCGCGTACGAATGGCGCTCCATGAAACGGGAGGCGTGGTCCGCGCCCGAGACGGCCACCGAGGGTCTCGGCCGCTTCGAAGCGGCCGTGGCCAGTGCCTACTCCCCCATTGCCAATGGCGTGAATGGCGCCTCCGGCGCCTGCTTCCATCTCGCGCACCCCGCGCCGCCCGGGAACCAGTATCTCACCCTCAAAACCCCGCTCCAGATTGGGGCGGGATCCGAACTGACCTTCCGCAGCCGGCTGGGAAGTTCGGCCGCCGACCAGGCCGCGCGCGTG
>JAFLEG010000737.1 GCA_017302195.1 Verrucomicrobiota bacterium | reverse complement strand
AGCCCATCCCGGTCGTCATCCACAACGGGCACTCCCCGGACAATCAGGGTGGCCTCCAGAAGGGAACCCCGTCCTTCGTCCGGCGCCTGGTCGGTGACCTGGAGTTCCCAGGTGCCCGCCGACGGCTCAAAGAAATGGTGCGTGCTCCAGTACGTCCAGTCGGTGGGGCCAGGCCCGATGTCGGCGTTGTAGCGCTGCAGCACGCTGACCGTCCCCGAGGGCGAGCGCAGCGTGATCCGAAGATCACCGCGGCCGGAGTGGTCGGTCCGGATCCGCACGCCGACAGCCTCGCACTGAAGGCTGTCGGATATGGTGAAGGAGCGGCGAATGCCATTCAGACGGAGCGCGGCCGGTCGTTCGGGGGCCGCTGCGATCAGGTCGCGGAGGGCCAGACCGTCGGATCGCCGCAGGAATAGGGCGGGAATCGGTGAATCGTCGGTGCCTGCGAGCACACAGAGCTGTTCGCCGCCCGGACAACTGCCGGCGGGGACCTCGTTGGTGGCCGCGTTGAAGACCACGGCGAAGGCCGCGCCAAAGGTGGCGGCCCGGACGAGTTTCTCCTGAAAGGGCACCCCGCCACGTTCGATGAGGACGCCGCGGCCCTCCAGGCGTCCGGTGGGATCGCCCAGCGCGAGTCCGAGATCCACCAGCGGCAGCGCCACGGTGGCGGTTTCGGGATGCAGGCCCGTGCCGGGAAGTCCCGAAGCCACGAACGCCGCACCGTCATCCGCTCCCGGCTCAAGCACCACCTCGAATCCCCCGTCGGGGATTTCCCCGGACGCCGAGTTCGTCCTCCGAACCTCCGAGGCAGCGGGGCGGTTGGACCATCGCAGTGCCCAGCGCACGGCTTCTGCGGCGTCCACCAGCCCAAAGCCCAGATCGTGGCTGACCCGAAGCCCGGCACCGTTGGTCTGGATGTCGGGATGGCGTGGATCGGGATGCCATGCGGACAGCAGCAGGGCCTGCTGCACATCGCGCGCGCCCAGCGAGGGGTTGACTGACAGCATCAACGCGGCGACGCCGCTCACCAGGGGGGCCGCCGCGGAGGTGCCGGTAAACCCCAGGGCGCCCCAGCGATAGTCCGACAAATGCTCAAAGGGCGGGAAGAAGCTGATGAAGTTGGCGCCGGCGATTCCCTGGAAATCGGTCGTGAAGAGGCCGCCTTCATCGGCGTCTCCTGCCGGTGCCGCGACCAGGAGGCAGGCTCCCGGCTCGGAAAAGCTGGAGAAGTGTCCATTGCGCCGGACCGCGCCGACGGTGATCACCCGGGGATCGTTGGCGAATCCGTCATCCCCCGCCTGGGCGCCACGCGCCCGTTCGTTGCCGGCGGCGCGCACCATGACCGTCCCCAGGCCGGAGCGTCCGAGGCGCCACGCCTCCTCAATGCCCGTCTCCTCCAGCAGCGTGGGACCGCGCTGCGTGGTCCCGGTGGGGCCCCAGCTATGGTTCTGGATGGGGACCGTGTTCGCAGCATGCCGGAACACATCGCCCAACTGCTCGTCGGTGACGGTCTGCCCGCGCGGGGTGTAGATCACCCAACTGGCCACCCGCGCCCCGGGCGCCACGCCCGACATGCCCAGGGCATTGTCGCCGATGCCGGCGACCAGCCCGGCGGCCGACGTGCCGTGGGCTCCCCGGCCGCCGGTCAGCACCGCTTGTCCGGTCGGCTGACGGGTGTCGAAGTTGAAGTGCGGGGCTCCCTGAAGATTGCGGGCGAGATCCGGATGCTCCAGTTGAACCCCGGTGTCGGCCACGCCGACGGTCACTCCGGCGCCGCGGCTCAGCGCCCAGGCGGGACGCAGATTGAGATCCACTCCCAGGCGGGCTCCGGTGTCCGGATCCCGGTTCTCCAGATACCACTGGCCCTCCACGTTTGCGATCCAAGCCCGGAAGAATTCATCGTCGGGAGCGCCGGCGTAGGCGTCCTGCGAGGACCAGGGGGGGTGGACGACCGGATGCACCGCCCGGACTTCGGGAAGTTCATTCCACGCCGAGGCCATGCGCCACGCCGTTTCCGCATCGGACGCCTGCAATACATGGACTCCGGGAACGGGAGTCCGGAGCCAGGTGATCCTTCCGGCGGTGAGGAAGGGGTCCAGGGAGGTCTTTGGATCCAGCGCCAGGGCGATCCGGTCGGTGAATTCCCAGCGTTCCGAGGGCGCAGACTCCGGATGGGCGATCACCAGACTTGTATTCGTACCCGATGGCGGTTCGGGAAGAAATCGGAGGGGCGCGGGGAACCGGAAGGTGGCCGGCTCGGAGGCCCACATCGCCCCCGCCAACGCCGTCGCCGCAACCCAGTGCCGTGCCATCATATCCGAACGTAGCGACGCTCCCGTAAAGCGCGAAGGCAAGATTGGTTTTCCGGGATCGCGCCGGCGCTCTCCGCAGGCCAGGGCGCTGTGCCAAGGCGTCGGCGATCAGGCCCGCGACGCGGCCGCGGCGGACTCCGCCTGGAGGCCGGGCCGGTTGGAGAGCAGTGCGGTCAGATGCAGTGCGGCGCCGCGGATCGCGCAGACGATGACCAGGGCGAAGAACAGCCCAAACACCAGGTGCATCATCTGGGAGACCGCGTACACCGCCGCCACCGCGACGCCGAACAGCACCTGGTGCGCGGGCTTCAGCGGCGTGGTGGCCGGGTCCGGAATCATGTAGAGCGTGAACACGATGAAGGCCGCGCTGGTCATCGGCATCAGGGGCACCACCGCGGGGATGCCGAAGATCTGGG
>JAFLEG010000736.1 GCA_017302195.1 Verrucomicrobiota bacterium | reverse complement strand
CCAAGGGCAACAGTGTCCGCGGCATCCGGGTCTGCAGTGACCTGTCGGCGGATTTCGGACTCCACCTGTTCAACACCCCGCGGGTGGTGACCTCGGCGCTGCGGGGCACCCAGACGATCGCCGAGGTGCGGAGCAAGCGGCGCCGGTCCGCCGCGGAGCTGGAAGTGCTCCGGCGCCACGGCCGGGCCATCCGCATCTATCAACTGCGCGGGCGCCTGATTCTCTCCACGCTGGAACCCGTCATCCGGACCATTCTGGAGCGCGCCGAGGGCTGCTCCCAGGTGATCCTCGACCTGGACCATGCCGTGGATCTGGACCGCGCCGCCTGCCGGCTGCTGCTGGATCTCAAGGACCGCCTGGGCGCCCGCCGGATCCGCACCTGTCTGACGGGCGTGGCGGACAAGACCAATCTCCGCCAATACGTGGTGGCCCAGATGCAGGAGGACGGATGGAAGACCCTGTGTCCCTTCGACAGCACCGATGCGGCGGTCGAGCACTGCGAGAATGACGTGCTCCGGCGGCATGGGCAGCCCGCGCCCGGGGTCCACGAGATGCCTCTGAGTGATCAGGAGCTCTGCCACGGGTTTTCCCCGGGCGAGCTTTCGGATCTGGCCGAGCGTCTGACCCGGGTGACCCTCGACACCGGCGCCGACGTCCTGACCGCGGGTTCCCCGGCCGATTCCTTCTTCTTTTTGAACCGGGGCGAAGTGGGCGTCTTTCTGAAGCCACCCGACGCCCCGGAGCAGTTGATCAGCCGGCTGGGACCGGGCATGAGCTTCGGGGAGCTGGCGCTGGTGGATCGGGAACCCCGCTCCGCGACCGTGCGCTGCCTGACCCCGGTGACCGCGTGGCGGCTCGATTTCGAGGCCTTCGACCGACTGGAGGCCGAAGGCGTGGGCCACCTGAAGACCAAGCTGCTGGCCAATCTGGCCCGGGTGCTGTCCACGCGATTGCGCAGCGCCAACCTCGAGATCGAAAGCCTCAAGTAACGGCCCCACCGGCCTCGGGGGGGTGCCGGCGCTCCAGCAGCATTGCCGCCTCAAATCCCGCCGGCTGCAGATTGCGGAAGCTCAACCGGCCCCGGCACGCCTCCACACAGGTGCGTACAATCGCCAGTCCCAGGCCCGAGCCGCCGCATTCCCGGGACCGGGCGGCGTCCGGACGGAAAAAGGGCTCTCCCAAACGGGCCAGAGCATCGGCCGGAACGCCGGGTCCCTCATCCGTCACCGCAATGCGGACACCCTCCGGATCCAGGTCCGCCCGGATCCGGATCCCCCCGGAGTCCCCTCCATACCGCAGCGCATTCCGCAGCAGGTTCCCGAGCGCCCTGGCCAGCAATTCGGGATCCGCAGCCACGGTGGTCCCCGGCGGGACCTCGACGCGCACCCGGGGATCATCCCCGCCTTCGCGATGCACCACCTGGTTCACGAGCGGTTCCAGCAGCACCGGTTCCAGGGGGAGATCCCGGCGCTTGAGTCCGGCCTTGGAGAAGGACAACAGCTCATGCACCAGTCCCGACATGTGACGGACATCCTCCCGCAGGTCCGTGACGTACTCGCGTTGCGGTCCCCGGGTCTGGGAGTCCAGGACACCGAGCGCCATTTCCATGCGGGCCAGCGGTGAACACAACTCATGCGCGATGTCGCCAAGGAAGCGCTTCTGTCCGGTGACCAAGCCTTCCAGCCGACGGGACATGGTGTTGATCGCCCCGCCCAGGCGGCCGAGTTCATCCCCGCGGTTCTCGTTGAGGGCGACATCGAACCGGCCCTCCGCGATCGACTCCGTGGCCGCGGTCATCCGGCCCAGCGAGCGGGTGATGCCGCCGATCAGCGGCAGCCACCACAGGATGGACAGCAGCACCGCGGCGCCGCCCGCCAGCCACCAGGGTCCCGAATCAAAAAACAGGCCGCCGGCGCTCAGGGTCGGCGACTGGATCACCAGCCGGCCCATCCGGGGCGGACCGCCCTCGCTGCGTCCCAACGGCACCGGGATCACCGCCCAATAGGAGGGCGGCTCACCGGCCCGGATGAACCCGCGACTGCCGCCGGGTCCTGGACGGCGTCCCGAACCGACGCCGGTCTCCGGACTCCCGGGCGTTCCGGGAGGTCCGCCAAACCCCCGGGGGCCGCCCCGGGACAGGCGCAGGCGATCCAGCACCCCGCGCGGCAGGTCCATGCCCGCCCCGGCGACTGACTGTCCGCGGTCATCGTAAAGCCCGAAACGCACCCCGTAGCCCTCGGAGAAGCGTTCGAGGGTGGGACCCCAGTCGGAGGCCGGGCGGATGGCCAGTTCCCCGGCCACGACATCGGCGACCTTCTGAACCCGATCCCCCGCCGTGACCGCCAGCAGGGAGTCGAACCGGAACTCGGTGCCGATGACGAGGGCGAACACGCCGGCGAGCAGCACCAGGTTGAGCGCCAGCCAGGCCAGCAGGCGGACGGACAGGGGAAGGCGCCAGGTCATGACGCGTCGGGATTGATCAGCATGTACCCGGCGCCGCGGTAGGTGCGGATGAACCGGGGCTGCTTCGGATCGTCCCCCAGCTTCCTCCGGAGTGCCGAGATGTGGACGTCAATCGAGCGGTCGAAGACGTCGAAGTTCCGGTCGCGGGCCTCCTCCAGCAGGGATTCCCGGGTGCGGACCCGGCCCTTCGACCGGGCGAGCAGGGTCAGCAGATCAAATTCGACGGGAGTCAGCTCCAGAGGTCGTTCCCCCACCTGGGCCGACCGGGTC
>JAFLEG010000735.1 GCA_017302195.1 Verrucomicrobiota bacterium | reverse complement strand
CGGCCCAGACGGTGTCGAAGGAGCCGTCCGCGAGGGCCCGCGCCGCCCAGGCCGCCTGCCGCACCTCGGCGCTGCCGGCGGATTTGGACAGGGCGGTGAGGCGCGAGGCGACGCCCTGGAGATCGGAGGCGTTCTGGAGGGCAAGCTGGCGCGCGAGGATGCCGGCGGCGGCGGGATTCGACTTCTGCGCGGTGTCAATGGACGCCAGAAGCTCGACCATCCGGGAGGTGCCGCGGGCGCGGGCCAGGTCGTCGAGCGCGACACTCCGGTCGGCGTCGGACACATCGGTGCGCTGGAGCAGGGCCTGGAGCACCTCGGTCGTGCGCGGCGACTTGAGCAGCTCTGTCGTGCTCAGGCGGTCAATCAGGTAGTTGAATCCGGCGGGATTGCCCTTGGCGATCGGGGTGCCGGCGGCGATGGCCGAGCGCCACACCGGTTCCAGTTGGCGCATGGTCTCACCCAGCGTGTAGTCCAGGTAGTAGTCGGTGGGCAGTTGCTTGATGGCGAGTGCGACATCCACGGCTGCGGGCGTACGGTAGAAGCTGGCGGCACGCACGGCCTCCAGGCGGACCCGGGGTGCGGGGTCCTCGGCGAGGACCTGGAACAGGGCCGGGGCGTCCGGAATGCGGTCCCGCCAGTAGCACAACACGCGCGCCGCCGCCGCACGGGCCCGGGGTTCGGCGGATTTCAACATGCGCTGGAGCAGCTCGCGGTTCACCACGTTGTGCCATTGGTGCACCCACAGGGCTTCCATCAGATGGTGCTGGAGGTTGGGATCCCGCGGATCCAGATCGGCGGCCCAGCGCTTGACCGCGCCGACGACGGCTGTGGTGTCGCGGGCGCCCAGTTCAATCTTCGCCAACTCCCGGACGCCATCCTCGGGCTCCTTGAGCAGTTCCAGCAGGTCCTCAATGGCCTGGCCGTGGATCTTTTTGGGCGTCAGCAGCGGACGACCGGGCCAGGTGATGCGGTAGATGCGGCCATGCACCGAATCGCGGTTTGGATCGCGGATGTGGTGCTGCATGTGGCCGATCAGGGGCTTGTGCCAGTCGGCAAAATAGATGGCGCCGTCGGGTCCGATGCTGATGGCGATCGGGCGGAAATTCGGATCGGTGGAGGAGATCAGGTCCGGCATCGTCTCGCCCTTCAGACCGGATCCCTGTTCCGTGACCTTGACCCGGTAGATTCCCTGGAAGCTGATGACATTCAGGTTGAGGAAATTGCCCTGGAACTCCTCGGGGAAATGCCGGCTGGAAAGCATGCCGGTTGCGGGGCAGGGGCGCGAGGGGCGGTCCCAGAACTCCCGCATGCCGGAGTGCTTCTTCGGGTAGTCAATGTGTCCGCTGAAGGCGGGCGCGAAGTAGGTGTTGTTGCCCGTGGCATCCGTGATGAGGTCATTGCCCCAGGCGTCGAAGACGCGTCCGTGCGGATTGGCAAAGCCGTAGGCCACGTAGGTCTCAAAGCGCCCGGTGCGCGGCTCGAAGCGGTAGATCGCCCCGTCGTCGTTGCGGACCGGTCCGCGGGCCGTCTCCACCTGGGTGCGGTGAAAAACGCCGTCGCTGAGGTAGATGGACCCGCCGGGGTCGAGGCAGATGGCGTTGGCGGTGTGGTGGCTGTCGGCCGAATCCATGCCCATCAGCACGCGCTCCTTCCAGTCGGCCTTGCCGTCGCCGTCGGTGTCCCGGACGAACCACAGGTCGGGCGCCTGCATCACCAGCACCCCGTCCTTGTAGAACTGGAAGCCGGTCGGGCAGTTCAGGTCCCCGAGGAACCGGTTCATCTTGTCCGCCTTGCCGTCGCCGTCGGTGTCCTCAAAAACCAGCAGGCTGTCCCCCTCCTTGCTGTCGGGGGTGCGCTCGGGGTAGTTGGGCCACACCGCGACCCAGAGACGTCCGCGGGTGTCCCAGGCCATCTGGACCGGATTGGCCAGCTCTGGGAAGCGGTCCTCGCTGGCGAACAGGTTCACCTTCATGCCCGCGTGCACCGTCATTTTCGCGATGGCCTCCTCGCCTCCGAGGAAGGTGAAGGAGCCGTCCTCGTTGCTGCCGCGCTTGTTGGTCGGCACCGGGGTGACCGCGGGCAGGTTGCTGTCGTCAATCTCCGGATCACCGCCCGCGGCCACCGCCCAGACGCGCCGGTCGCGGTTGGCGGTCATGGCGTCGCGCACGGACATCTCCTCCTGCATGACCTTGTAGTTGGAGAGGTACGGCGCCGGGGGATTGCGGTCCGAGATGAACGGTCCCTTGCCCGGCTGGAAGGCCAGCGCGGACCGGCCGCCGTACACGTTGTAGCCGTCCACGGTGCGGTACCGCTGATGCCACTGGTGGTTCTTTTCGTTGATGGCGGCGCGCAGCCGTTCCCGGTCGCCTCCCGGGGGCGCCTCGCCAAACAGCGCCCGGTAGAGCAGCGGCGCCAGGGCGCGGTCGCCGGCGTCGGTGAGGAGGAATCCATTGAAGGTCAGCGCCCGGTTCTGCTGCGCCGCCGCGGCGTAGGCCGCCTGGGAGGCGTCGAACAGGTTGACGAACTGGACGTCATTGGCCCGGGCGACCTCGGCCATGGCGTCCGTGTAGAGCTTGAGGTTGGCGTTGATCGGCGCGGGGTCCTGGATGTTCGGGTCCGGGACCTTTTCGGCGGCGATGGGGGAAACCAGCACCAGCCGGGGGGCGCCGCGGCCGCCGTAGTTCTGCGCCCGGGTGTGGCTGATGAAATTCTCCAGGTCCTTGCGGAACTGCGGCAGGCCGTC
>JAFLEG010000734.1 GCA_017302195.1 Verrucomicrobiota bacterium | reverse complement strand
CGCCATCCGCGGGGGAATCGGAGGAGATGGCCACCCAGCATCCTCCATCGTCCGCGGAGGCGAGTGCCATGATTCCATCGTTGCCCGATCCACCGTACCGTCGTTGCCACAACGCCTGACCCAGCGGATCCAGTCGGAGCAGCCAGGCATCTACGAGTCCACGCCCAGGGCCCGGAACGTCGTCCGACATGGGGGATGCCGTTGTGGTGCCGAGGTAGAATCCGTCGTTGGGAGCCGCTGCCATGACTCCTCCGCCTTCGGCTCCGAAACCGCCAAAAGTGAGTTCCCAACTGAGACGTCCTGCCGCAGTGTCTGCGATGACGCGCACATCGCCCCGGTGGCTGACGCCCGCTGCCAGGCACCCACCCTTGGAGGTGCCCAGGAGCGAGGTGCTGTATCCACCGGATCCGAAGGCGAGTTTCCACTGCACATCGCCTTGCGGGCTCAATCGGGTGAGTCGGAACCCATCGGTCGCAACCAGGATCGAGCCGTCGCTCGCCGTGGCAATCGAACCCCAGTTGGAACTGAAAGGCTCCGGAAGCGTCTTTCGCCATAGGATCTCCCCCGAATCGGAGACCCGCGCGACCCAGCCTCCCCAAGGTCGGTCCAACTGTTGAAATGGCGTGGATCCGGTCAGGTAGTATCCGTCCGGGGATCGCACCGCGTCGAAGAGTTGTTCAACTCCGGTGGAAAGCTCGGCTTCCCAGGCAATGTCCAGCGGGCGCAACGGCGGAGCCGATGAGGACTGGATCACCAACGCCGGGATCGCGGTGACGGCGCAGAGCAGGGCGGCGGTTCGCCGGAAGCGACTGAGTCGCAGGGCGGTCGTGTTGGAGGGCCTCATGGAGAAGTGAAGGCGTCGCTGGGATGCTGCGAGTGCGTCAAGGAAGGGACAGCCGATAGTATTTCGCTTCGTCTCCCGCAGGGGTTGGGAACTGATTCCAGCCCTGAACGACTTCGTGCGTGCCTATCACCGGTTGCCAGGTCGCGGAGTTGAACTGGTCGGTGGTCTCCAACCGGTATGCGGACGGGGTTACCGGCCACTGGATGCTGACCCCACCGGAACGAGTCACGATCCGCAGGGTGGGAAATGGCGCAGGGCCCACCAGCGCCAGCGCGTGCGCTTCCCCGGCAGCAATGGCGGTGACGCCCGCGAGCCCGGAGGGCGGCTCGGGAGATTCCCCATCGAAATGCCCGATGGTGGTGATTTCACCCCAGGCCGCCACCGTGCCATCGCTTTTCAGTGCCAATGAAAACCAGGCGCCGGCGGCGATGGCCACAATGTTGGTCAATCCCTCCGGCACCCGGGCTGCGCCGGTATCGTGGCCTCTGCCCACTCCCGAGTCCCACAAGGTCCAGGCCCGGACCCGGCCGTCCCGGGTCAGTGCCAGCAGATGGCCGGAGCCCATGGAAATGGCGGTCGCGTCGTAGATGCCGGATTGAATCGCGGTCCCTCCCCAGGCCACCACCGTGCCATCCTGTTGCAGAAAGGCCGCCATTCCGTCGGGCGAGAGGGCGATTGATCGGAGCGGGCCGAGTTCCTCGGCCACCCGGTGAAATTGTCCCCGGTGGTCTCCCCACGCGGCCAGCGTTCCGTCACTCCGGAGCGCCATGGACACTCCGGAGGCCGCCGCGACGGAGGTAACGTCGGTCAGACCGACCGGGGGTTCACACTGCCGATAGGAGTTTTCACCCCAGCAAGTCACCGTGCCGTCGCGAGCCAGGGCGACAGCGTGGTCGACCGAGACAGCCACGGTGGCGATCCTGGACAGCGCGGGAGTCGGAGGAATCGGGTTCCAATCGGATTGACCCCACGATCGAACACTCCCGTCGTCCAGCACGACCGCATCGTGATTACCCCCGGCACTGATGTGTCGGACGCCGCTCAGACGCTCGGGCACTCGGGCGCGTTCCCCGGAACCTTGGTGCAGCGCCATAGTTCCCGCGCCCCACGCCACGACTGTTCCCGCCTCGGTCTGCGGCGAGACATGGACTGAGGCGACATGGTGTGTCGTGGTGCCTGCGGGGTTGCTCACCCGGACGGAGTAATCCCCTGAATCCATCTCCCGGAGCGAGGGCAGGACCAGGGTGGCGTTGGTTTCGCCCAAGAGGGCGCGATCCCCGTGGTACCAGAGAAAATTGAGTCCAAACCCGGAGGACTCCACGGACAGCTTCTCGGTCTGCCATTGGGGAATCAAACGGACCTCATGACCCGACTCGATCCGAGGAGGAGTCGCGCGGCCGATCGCGGCGGCGGCACGCCCATTGGCCGATATCGAAACTACGTCCCGAAGATCGAAGGGAGGTTTCAAATCAACGGCTCCGGTGATGCCAACGTGCAGGATCGAACCGTCCTTCCCAAGGACCAGAACAGCAGATTTGCCAACCGCGACCGCGGCGCCGTTGGTGACCGAGCGGAGCCGTTCGTTGCCCACCAGTTCCGGTGGCGCCCAGACCTGCAGCGTCCCGTTCTCGTTTAGGGCGCATCCGACGCTTTCGTTGACGGCGATCTGGACGGCGTGCGGGAGCCGGGGCGGGGCGTCGGTGATCACCGGAATCTCCAGCACGATGATCTCGGGGCTCTTCCGAACGAAGAGCCTGCCATCGTCGGTTACGGCAGCCCCCACAATTCCGCCGGCCGCAATGAGGCGTGTCCGCTGTGCTGGGACTTCCTGCGAAACTCCCAGCCAGTACCGGCCAAACTCGACGAGGTCCCCATTGGACTTCAGCGCGAGGGTGAATT
>JAFLEG010000733.1 GCA_017302195.1 Verrucomicrobiota bacterium | reverse complement strand
CCGACACGCGGCACTTCCCCCGTTCCCCGCGGCAACTCCACACGCGCTGCGGGGGAGATCAGGGACTCGCAAAGCTCGCCCCTCCAGGGAGGCGTCGGTGGCATTCATCGCCGACGTCTTCGTGTCCTTTGCGTCCTTGGTGTGAGGCATTTTCCGGAAAGGAGGTCTCACACCAAGGACACGAAGGGCGCAAAGGAAGGTGAGGGAGACCGGATGGGAACTTCTCCTCCATCTCCATTCCCAAACCGTCCACGCACCCAGCCGGTTCATGGGGAGTCTCGCCCTACTGGGTTGACCTGCTTCATTCAGGTTCACGCCGTGCGGCGGTGGAACCACCACCATTCGCCCATCATCACGGCGAGGGCGGCGAGGGCGAACCAGCGCCAATACTCGAGGTTGGCGCGCTTGAGGGTGGTGGCGGACACCTCGCCACGGCGTCCCAGGCTGATCTGTTCCCTGGGGGTGACGTTGCTCTCGAAGGCGTCGAGCAGGTTGACGGCAAAGACCACCTCGTTGGTGCCCAGTTGCACCCGGTACACGCCCTGGCGTCCGGTGTCGCCGACCACCAGTTCGCGGGCGCCGGTGTCGAGCGGCAGGGATTGCTCGGCACCGCCGGGCAGGACCAGGCGGGCCAGTCCGTTGGTCGGCACGGAGTCGTCGCCGGCGAGGGACATGCGGAAGGCCTCACCCGAGCGAACCGACAACTGGGCCGCCGCGACGGTGGCGGGATTGAGCCAGTCCACAGCGTTGGCCACGAAGATGGGAAACCCGATGCGCAGCGGCCAGGTGCTTTGCAGGGGGTCGAAGGCCACCCAGACGATGCGCTGGCGTCCGAGCTCGCCCGCCACCACCAGCGGCGCCTCCGGCGACTCGACCAGCGGCACCGCCCAATTGGGCGTGCGCACGGCGAGTCCCTCGGCCACGGCCACGTTGTCGAGGCTCACGAAGCGCAGGACCGGATGGGTGTTGCGCCAGTCCACAATCGGCGGCGCCTCCAGGGTGCCGATGCCGCCAGGGAACCAGTTGGTGTTGGCCACATGGAAGGCCAGGAGATTGGCCGTCGGCCAGCGGGCGGGCGCGACGTCGTCCAGGACCACGATGTCAAAGGGATCCGCGGTGTCCGGCACGTCGGGTGCCAGTGTCAGCTCGACCTGGGGGCCGGCCGCGGCGAGGGCCTTTTCCAGGAACCGGTTGCCGCGGCTCACCAGCAGGATGCGCACGGGCAGTGGCAGCCGGCTGATGACGCGGGCCTCGTTGTCGGCGGCGAGCAGGTCCTCGTGGTTCAACCGGACCGAGAACACGCCATCCTTTTCCTGCGAGGCGAGGAAGACCACCGGGGTGGTGTTGGTGGCCGGCAGGCGTACCGGCTTGGACTCGATCAACTGGTCGTTGAAGCGGAGTTCGAGGGTGGCGTCCACCGGCGTGAGGGTGGGATTGACCACGGAGGCAAAGATGGCGCGCTGGGCGGGGTTCTCCGGATTGGCCTTCACGTCGAGGGTGACCACGCCAAGGTTGTTGGACCGGGATCCGATACGGTGAAAGACCAGCCGCATGTCCTTGTTCTCGAACTCGCTCAGGTCCACGCCAGCGCCGTCGCTGAAGAGGTGAATCTCGGCGTCCGGTTTGTCCCGGGTGAGCGTGGTGGCCACGCGGAGTGCTTCGGCGAGGCGCGTGGGGCTGTCCGAGGGCCGCGCCGATTCCAGGGCCCGGCGCAGGGCGGCCTTCTCGGAGGTGGCGGACTGCTTCACCTCGGCATTGGCCCCGGCCACCATGATCAGCATCTGGCCGCTGCGGGCGCCGAAGCCGGTGGGCAGGGCGTTGACCAGGGCCAGCGCCTCGCTGCGGGCGGCATCGAAGCGGGTCGGGGAGCCATCCTGGGACTGCATGGATGCGCTGGCGTCGAGGATCACCACCTGGAGGGAGGCCTCCGAAGCGCGTCCGGCAAAGTAGGGACGCGCCAGCGCCAGCACGATGAGCGCGAGGAAGAGCAGTTGCAGCCAGAGCAGCCAGTGGTTGCGCAGACGCTGGAAGGGGGCGCTGGCCTGGGTCTCGGCGAGGAACCGCTGCCACAGCAGGGTGCTGGGCACCAGCCGCACCACGCGCTTCCGCTTCAGCAGATAGAAGGTGACCACCACCGGCAGCGAGAGCGCGAACAGGAAGGCCAGTGGGGCAAGGAAACTCATGGTGCCGGTGGCGCGAAGACTGTCGGGGCGACGGGGCGGGGATCAAGTCTGGCGACACGTCGCGTGTCGGAGACGAGGTGACGAGGCCCTGACTTCTTCTGCCTTCCTGAACCCTGAACACTTGAAACGGAAAGCCTTCCCCTGCGGCCGGCTGTCGCCCGGGGTGTTGGGACCTTCATGAGCGGGGGGTGAGTTTGAGTCTCCTGCACGTCGCCTCCTACGGGGGTGGAAGACGAGGTCACGAGGCTCAATTTTCCTCCCCGCTGGGGTCGGCTGTCGCCCAAGGCTGGGGGGATGTCTGTGGCGAAGGAGAAGGTTGAGTCTCCTGTACGTCGTCTCCTGCGGGACGAGGTTGCCGTCCCGGGACCGCACCGTATCGTTTCCCGGACTGCCGTCCGGCGAGGACGGGACAGACCCGCATGGACCTGAACTGTGACCTGGGCGAGGGGGAACCCGCGGCGCGGACCCGCGCCCTGATGCGCTGGATCACCTCCGCAAACATTGCTTGCGGGGGACATGCGGGCGATGCACGCACCATGGAGTTCTGCGTGCGCGCCGCTGCGGCCCACGGTG